>NZ_VRUT01000019.1:0-45938 GCF_008039465.1 Methylobacterium sp. WL120
GGGCCGGCGCGAGCGCACCGACCCGATCCGGCTGGCCCTGCCCGCCGGCCCCGCGATCCTCGCGCAGGCCGAGGAGCCGGCGCCCGCCGTCGCGATGCGCACGGGCACGGTCACCGACGTCCGCGCACTGACCGCACACGTAATCGAGCTGGTCGTCACCTTGAACAAGGACCTGCCGCTCGGCCCCGGCGCCCAGGTCGCCCTCGCGCTGGACGGCGTCGGCCTGCGCACCCTGTGCCCGACCCTGCGGGTCGACGGCTCGGCGGAGCTGAACGAGCTCGTGTTCCACCTCGCGCGGGACGAGGACGGCTGGTCGCTCGCCGACTCGCTGCCGCTGCACGCCGACGTGAAGGTCCGCGGACCGGTCGGTCGGGCTCAGTACCGCCCCGGCGGCGGGCGCCTCGTCCTCGTCTCCGCCGGCTGCGGTTTCGGCCAGATCTGGTCGATCGCCCGGGCGGCGCGCTACATCGAGCCGACCCGCGACATGTGCGTCGTCGTCGGCGCGCGCGATCCTCTCGACCTCTACATGCGTGAGAGCCTGGAATGGCTGCGGGCCACCGGCGTCGGGCGCATCGTGCTCAGCGCCGACCGGAGCCGCCAGCGACCGCCGGACGTGCGGCCGGGCCCGCTCACCGCCCACCTTCCGGCGCTCCGAGCCACCGACGTGGTGCACGTGGCCGGCGACAGCTCGACCGTCGGCGCCGTGCAGGTGCTGGCCGCCGCCGTCGGCGCGCGCTGCTACCCGGTTCTGGTCGACGCGTAGACCGCGCGCCGCGCCGCCTTGTTTGACGCTTTCGGGCCGCGGTGTTTCACGCATCGCCGCGCGACGGTCCCGGATGGATCGCTCGAAGCACCGCGCGGCCCCCTCTCCCATGGGGAGAGGCTTGGGGTGAGGGTCGTGACCTCTCCGGACGGTTCTCGTCCCTCACCCTGCCCCTCTCCCGCTCGGGAGAGGGGACCCGCGTGCGACCTGCACGGTTGAGGAGGCCGTCCGCCCCGACCCAGGATCGAAACCGGCGAAGCCGCGCTTAGACCTGCACCCGCCAGATCTCCTCGGCGTATTCCCGCATCGAGCGGTCGGAGGAGAACCACGCCATGCGCGCGGTGTTGCGGATCGCCATGGCCCACCAGCGCGCCTGGTCCTTCCAGGCGGCGTCGATCTCGCGCTGGGCCCGCCAGTAATCGTCGAAGTCGACGGTGAGCAGGTACTGGTCGCGGTGGCGCAGGTCGTCGGTGAGCGGCCGGAAGCGGTTCGGCTCGTCGGGCGAGAACCGGCCCGAGGCGATCATGTCGAGGGCGGCGGCCAGGCGCGGCGAGGCCTGGATCGCCTTCTGGGCGTAGTTGGTCTCGGTGATGCGCGCCTGCACGCCGGCGGCGTCGAGGCCGAAGATGAAGATGTTGTCCGCGCCGACGTGGTCGCGGATCTCGATGTTGGCGCCGTCGAGCGTGCCGACGGTGAGCGCGCCGTTCAGCGCGAGCTTCATGTTGCCGGTGCCCGACGCCTCCATGCCGGCGGTCGAGATCTGCTCGGACAGGTCGGCGGCCGGGATGATCGCCTCGGCGAGGCTCACCGAGTAGTTCGGCAGGAACACCACCTTCAGCCGGTCGGCGACCTCGGGGTCGTCGTTGACGGTCTTGGCGACGTCCAACGCCAGCTTGATGATCAGCTTGGCCTGGCTGTAGCTCGGCGCCGCCTTGCCGCCGAAGATCTTGACGCGGGGCGTCCAATCCTTGTGCGGCTCGGCCTTGATCGCCTGGTAGAGCGCCACCGTCTCGATGACGTTGAGCAGCTGGCGCTTGTATTCGTGGATGCGCTTGATCTGCACGTCGAACAGGGCCGAAGGGTCGACCTCGATCCCGGTGCGCTCGGCAATGATTTCGGCGAGCGCCTGCTTGCGGCTGAAGCGGGCCGCCGCGTAGCGCTTCACGAAGGCCGGATCCTCGGCGAAGGCATCGAGGCCGCGCAGCAGGCCCGGGTCGTCGAGGACGCCGGGGCCGACGGCCTCGACCGCGAGCCGGGTCAGGCCGGGGTTGGCGTTGTGGAGCCAGCGGCGGAAGGTGATGCCGTTGGTCTTGTTGACGATCTTGTCGCCGTCGAGGGCGTGCAGGTCGCGGAACACCGTCGAGCGCATCAGGTCGGTGTGGAGCGCGGAGACGCCGTTCACCCGGCGGGCGCCGTGGAAGGCGAGGTGCCCCATCCGCACGCGACGCCCCTGCGATTCGTCGATGAGCGAGACCGAGGCGAGGTGGGCGGCGAAGTTCGTCTCGCCCTGCCGGCCGTGGCGGCCCTGCTCTTCGAGGTGCATCCAGTTGATCAGGTAGATGATCTGCATGTGGCGCGGCAGCAGCCGTTCCATCAGCTCCACCGGCCAGGTCTCGAGGGCTTCCGGAAGCAGGGTGTGGTTGGTGTAGTGCAGCGTGTTGGTGGTGACGTGCCAGGCGTCCTCCCACTGCAGGCCGTGATCCTCCAGCAGGATGCGCATCAGCTCCGGCACCGCGATCGCCGGATGCGTGTCGTTGAGCTGGATCGCGGCGTGGTCGTGCAGCGAGCGGACGTCGCCGCGCTCGGCCACGTGCCGCCGGACGAGGTCCTGCAGCGAGGCGGAGGTGAAGAAGTATTCCTGGCGCAGGCGCAGCTCCTGGCCGGCGGTGGAGGAATCGCTCGGATACAGCACCCGCGAGATCGCCTCGGCCCGCATCCGGGCGGAGACCGCGCCGACGTGGTCGCCGCCGTTGAACTGCGCCAGCTCCACCGGCGCCTCGCTCTCGGCCTTCCAGAGCCGCAGCGTGTTGACGGTCTTGCCCTTCCAGCCGACCACCGGCACGTCGTGCGCCACGGCCAGCACGGTCTCGGCGGGATACCAGTGCCGGCGGATCACGCCGTCCGACACCGCGGCCATGGTGACGTGGCCGCCGAAGCCGATCGTGTAGGTCGCGTCCGGCCGCGCGAACTCCCACGGGTTGCCTTCCGCGAGCCAGGTCTCGGGCGCCTCGCGCTGCCAGCCGTCCTCGAAGGTCTGCCGGAACAGGCCGTGATCGTAGCGGATGCCGTAGCCCATCGCCGGGATGCCGATGCTCGCCATGCTCTCCATGAAGCAGGCCGCCAGCCGCCCGAGGCCGCCGTTGCCGAGCGCCGCGTCGGGCTCCGCGCCCTCCACGGTGCCGAGGTCGACGCCGAGGCTCTGCAACGCGGCGCGGGTGGTCTCGACGAGGCCGAGGTTGTTCATCGCATCGGACAAAAGCCGACCGATCAGGAATTCGAGGGAGAGGTAGTAGACGCGCTTGTTCGGCACCGACGCGTCCGTCGCCTGGCAGGCGTCGACGATCCGGTCGCGCAGCGCAAGCGCGGTGGCGGCGAACCAGTCGCGCTCGCGCGCCGTCTCGGGGGTCTTGCCGATGGCGTAGGCGAGCTTGCCGCGGATCGCCTCGCGAAGGTCGGCGACGGCGTCGCCGGAGGCGGGCTGAGCCGGCTTGTCCCAGACGGCGGGCTCGCGGAACGTCGCATGGGTCGTCCGCTCCGGTGCATCGGACCGGTCTTCACCGGGTGCGGGTGCCAGGATAGCGTCTTTCAGCACGTGCAATCCCCCATCGTCCGCGCCGGCGCGTCTTCGCGTCTCGAGCGCCACTTGCGTCCTTCGGCGGTTCTCGACCTCGCCACCTGAGGATCGACGATCCTGCGGTCGCTCACCGGTCTTGTCGAGGCGTCGCCGGAGTCCGACCATGTCGGCGGCGGCGATCTTGTCCGCCTTTGTGTCCTTTCAGACACAAGCACCGTCGCACCCAAACCCGACAGGACTTTGTCACGCCGGTGTTGAACTCTGGGTGAACCCTGGTCCCATCGCGCCCTGCCTGCGGAGACGCTAAAGCCGGGGCCTGTCAACTTCGGGGATATCGTCCATGGCCGATACCGTCTGGTGGAAGCGCGGCACCGTCTACCAGGTCTACCCGCGCTCGTTCCAGGACACGGACGGCGACGGGATCGGCGACCTGCGCGGGATCACGGCGCGGCTCGAACACCTCGCCTGGCTCGGCGTCGACGCGGTCTGGATCTCGCCGATCTATCCCTCGCCGATGGCCGATTATGGCTACGACGTGGCGGATTACTGTGGAATCGACCCGCTCTTCGGCACGCTGGCAGACTTCGACGACCTCGTTGCAGAAGCCCGCCGGCGGCGACTGAAGGTGATTCTCGACTTCGTACCGAATCACAGCGCGATCACGCATCCGTGGTTTGCCGAAAGCCGCGCCTCGCGAACGGACCCGCGGCGGGACTGGTACATCTGGCGCGATCCGGCGCCGGATGGCGGCCCGCCCAACAACTGGCTCAGCAACTTCGGCGGCCCGGCCTGGACGCTCGATCCGGCGACCGGGCAATACTACTACCACGCCTTCCTGCGCGAGCAGCCCGACCTGAACTGGCGCAACCCGGAGGTCCGCGCCGCCATGCACGACGCCCTGCGATTCTGGCTCGACCGCGGCGTCGACGGCTTCCGCGTCGACGTGATCTGGCACCTGATGAAGGACGCCGGATTTCGCGACAACCCGGAGAACCCGGACTTCTCGCCCGAGCAGGCGGAGATCAACCGCTTCGCCCAGGTCTACTCGGCCGACCGCCCGGAGGTCCTCGACGTCATCGCCGAGATGCGCGCGGTGCTGCGCCCCTACGGCGAGCGGGTGCTGATCGGCGAGATCTACCTGCCGATGGAGCGGCTGATGGCCTATTACGGCCCTGATCTGAGCGGCGCCGACATGCCGTTCAACTTCCAGTTGATCCAGACGCCGTGGACCGCCGAGGCGGTGTCCGACCTCGTCGCGAACTACGAGGCGGCCCTGCCCGAGGGCGGCTGGCCGAACTGGGTGCTCGGCAACCACGACCAGCCGCGCATCGCCGCGCGCGTCGGACCGGATCAGGCGCGGATCGCGGCGATGCTGCTGCTGACGCTGCGCGGCACGCCGACGCTGTACTACGGCGACGAGATCGGGCTCGCCCACGTGCCGATCCCGCCGGACCGGGTCCGCGACCCGTGGGAACGCAACGAGCCCGGCCACGGCCGCGACCCCGAGCGGACGCCGATGCAGTGGGACGGCGAGGCCCATGCCGGCTTCTCCACCGCAGAGCCCTGGCTGCCGCTCTCGCCGGATGCGGCGACCCGGAACGTCGACGCCCTGCGCGACGACCCGACCTCGATCCTCACGCTCTATCGTCGGCTCCTCGCCCTACGCCGCGAGCACGCGGCCCTGTCGGTGGGCGCCTATCGCGGCGTCGCGGCCAGCGCCGCGGACGTGTTCGCCTACGAGCGCTTTTCCGCGGACGGCGTGTTCCGCATCCTGCT
Organism: Methylobacterium sp. WL120; assembly: GCF_008039465.1. Lineage (NCBI taxonomy): Bacteria > Pseudomonadati > Pseudomonadota > Alphaproteobacteria > Hyphomicrobiales > Methylobacteriaceae > Methylobacterium > Methylobacterium sp. WL120. The sequence goes on from NZ_VRUT01000019.1 coordinate 5,334, forward strand.
CAATTTCGGCGAGGCGGCGCACGCCCTCGACCTGAAGGGCGACGAAACCTGGACGGTGGTGCTGTCGACCCGGGGCCATCGCGGCGGGGAGCGCACCGCCGCAACGGTCGAACTCGGGCTGAACGAGGGGCTGATCCTGCGCAGGATCTAGGCGTGCGAACGCTTATGCCGCAGTGCAATGCGATGAACCGCCCATTAACGGTCTGCTGGCCTAGATTGTGCGTCGCAGCGGAAACCGGCGGGGCACGAGGGCGTTGGCAATGTCGAGATCGGTTGCGGATGAAGCGGTGCGCCAGGACCGTTCCGCACGACGCGGAATCCCGTTGATGGTCGAGCCCCAAGCGTTCCATTCCGCTTCTGCGAACGCCCTCCGGCCGATCCCGACGCCGTCGAACGCCCTGCCCGACCTTCGCACCGCACTGCAGCCCCGCATCCTCTACGCCACGCCGGAGATGGCCGACTTCGTCAAGACCGGCGGTCTCGGCGAGGTGGCTGGCGCGCTGCCGCGGGCGCTGCGCAAGCAGTACGACGTCCGCGTCCTGATCCCCGGCTACCGGCAGGTGGTGGAGGCGTTCCCGTCCATGCCCGTGGTGGCGCGGCTCGACGGGTTCGCCGGCGTCCCGCCCTGCGATCTCGGCCTCGTCGAGACCGGCGACGGCCTTCGCATCTACGTCCTGCTCAGCCCCGACCTGTACGAGCGCGACGGCACGCCCTACGGCAACGCCGAAGGCGACTTCTCCGACAACGACCTGCGCTTCGCACGGCTGAGCCTCGCGGCCGCAGAGATCGCGCAGGGTGCCGACCCCGCCTGGGCCGCCGACCTGCTCCACCTCAACGACTGGCAGTCGGCGCTGGCCCCGGCCTACCTCGCCTGGCGCCGCATCCGCGTGCCGAGCGTGCTGACGATCCATAACCTCGCCTACCAGGGCTTGTTTCCGCGTGAGACCATGGCCCGCCTCGGCATGCCCGAGGACGCCTTCGACATGAACGGCGTCGAGTTCTACGGGCAGCTCTCGTTCCTGAAGGCGGGCCTGTACTACGCCACCCACGTCACCACGGTGAGCGAGACCTACGCCCGCGAGATCCTGACGCCGGATTCCGGCTGCGGCCTCGACGGCCTGCTGCGGACGCGGGCGGCGCAAGGCCGGCTCGCCGGCATCCTCAACGGCATCGACGAGAGCTGGGACCCGCGCACCGATCCGCACCTCGCCACCCGCTTCGAGGCCGACGACTGGAAGGGCAAGCGCGCCAACGCCGAATCGGTGCGGCGCCAGTTCGGGCTCGCGGTCTCGCGCGGGCCGCTCTTCGCCATCGTCTCGCGCCTCGTGCACCAGAAGGGCATCGACCTCTCGATCCAGGCCGCGGAGACCATCGTCGCCGAGGGCGGCCAGCTCGTGGCGATCGGCCAGGGCGAGGCCCGGTTCGAGGATGCGCTGCGCGGCCTCGCCCGCCGCCACCCGGATTCGGTCGGCGTCCACGTCGGGTTCGAGGAGCGGGACGCCCGCCGGATGTTCGCCGGCAGCGACTTCCTGCTGATGCCGTCGCGCTTCGAGCCCTGCGGCCTTGCGCAGATGTACGCCCAGCGCTTCGGCTCGCTGCCGATCGTGCGACGCACCGGGGGCCTGGCCGACACGGTCGAGGACGGCGTCACCGGCTTCACCTTCGCCGACCCGTCGCCGCGGGGCTTCACCGGCGCCGTGCGCCGGGCGCTCGACACCTTCGCCCAGAAGAAGCGGCTCAACGCCATGCGCCGGACGGCGATGTCGCGCACCTTCGGCTGGGACGAGGCCGCCGCCAACTACGGCGACCTCTACGGCCGCGCCTTCGGCAACGGTGCCGCCCTACGCTGGCGCGCCGCCTGAGGCACCGGGCACCACGTCATCAGGTCGCGCCCGTCACAGGGTCGCGAACGGCACAACGGCGAGCCCGATGGCCGCGAGCGCGATCGGCGCGAACCGGAGAACGCGGCGCCTTGATCCGGTCGCGGCGTTCGCCATTGTGAGCGCGAACAGCGGCAGGATCGGCAGCAGGTAGCGCCCCTGCGGACCGTCGACGCGGGGATCGCCGACATTCGTCCAGCTGAGATACTGCGACAGCAGGACGAGCCAGAAGGCGAGCCCCGCCGCGAAGACCATCAGCGCGAGCGACGCCCCGCCCTCGCGTCGTCCTCCGGAGCCGGCGGCGGCCGTGGCGAGCGCGGCGATCCATAGCCAGACGACGATTTTGGGCAGGTGGCGATCGTGCCAGCCGAGGATGCCGACCGTGCCCTCGGACAGCATCACCAGGTGCTTCACCGAAAGGAGGAAGCGCGCCGGCACGGTGACGAAGCGGACCGGATCCGCCGTCAGCACGCGGAGCTGTGCTGCCGGATCGGTGCCGAGGAACGTCGCCGGACGCTCGCCCTGCCAGAGCGGACCCGCCTCGTAGGCCGCGCGTGGCACCGGCGTTGCGATGGTCGCCGTGGCGTACACGGTCCAGAGCGCAGCCGGCAGCACGACCGCCGCGACTAATGCCAGGCGTGGCAGCAGCCCGGCGCCGACCTGCCGCCAGGTCCCACTTGGGAGCGGCAGAAGCAGCATCAGCGCGATCGGCGCGTAGGGCGGCTTCGCCAGCAGGATCAGGGCGACGAGCACGGCCGCTGCGGCGTAGCGCCGTCTGCCCGGCGGCGCATCCGTCTCGACGGTCAGGAGTGCGGCGGCGAGGATCGCGGTGGCGACGATCAGGCCGTCCTGGTTGAACGAGGCGGCGAGCGACAGCGCCATCGGCAGGGCGAGCACGGCGAAGAGCCAGGCCCGCCCGCGCCGCGCCAGCACGAGGGCGCAGGCGCCGACCAGCCCGTAGGCCGCGACGTTGAACAGGCGTCCGAGCCGGGCGGAGGCGCGGGCCGACAGATCGAGGGCGTGGCCGAGCCCGAGACCCGCGGCCGCCGGCCCGTAGAAGACGGGGACGTAGGTGGCGATCGTGTAGAGCGGCGCGAAGGCGCCGGCACCGCCCCAGGGACCGGTGCCGACCGCCGGATCGACCGGCGCCGCCGCGATCCGGGCGTCGGCCGGCTCCCGCGTGCGGGCGAGCGCCTCCCAGACCCGGTCGACGCGCACGCCCGCCGCGATTGCCGCCCGCCCGTCGGGCCGGGTGATCGTCTCGCGATGCCCGACGAGCTGGCCTTGGGCGAGGCTCGCCGCGCGCATGAGGTGAGACGGTTCGTCCGCGACCTCGCCGAGGGGGACGGCGAGCGCGAGCACGAGGCAGAGCGGCATCGCCAGGAGCAGGAACGCGCCGAGCCAGAGACGCAGGTCGGCGGCGCCTATCAGGCCGTCCGGGACTCTCATCGCCGCGGCGTCTCGGCCACCGGTCGCACGCGCGTCCCCTCGGCGGGCGCGAAGAGCGGGTCCTGCCGCAATCCGAGGCGGTGCAGACGGTAAGCGAAGGCGGTGCCCAGCACACCGAACCCGTAGACGACGCTGCGCCGGAAGTTGATCGACGAGGCTTCGGCAAAGTACCGCGTCGGGCACGAGATTTCGCCGATGCGGTGGTCGGCGTGCATCGCCAGGGCGAGCATCTGGTTGTCGAACACGAAGTCGTCCGAGCAGCGGTCGAGGGGGATCGTCTCGATCACCTGGCGGCTCCAGGCGCGATAGCCGGAATGATATTCCGACAGCTTCTGGCCCATCAGGATGTTCTGCAGCAGCGTCAGCACGCGGTTCGCCACGTACTTGTAGCGCGGCATCCCGCCTGCCAGCGCGCCCTTGCCGAGGATGCGCGAGGCGAGGACGGCATCGTACTCGCCGGACACGATCATCGAGGCCATCGCGGTGACGAGGCGCGGCGCGTACTGGTAGTCCGGGTGGAGCATGACGACGATGTCGGCGCCCCGCGCCAGCGCCGCCCGGTAGCAGGTCTTCTGGTTGCCGCCGTAGCCGCGGTTGCGTTCGTGCCGGATGGTGTGGATGCCGAGGCTTTCGGCGAGCGCCGCCGTCCGGTCACGGCTCGCGTCGTCGATCAGGATGATGTCGTCGACGATGTCCTTGGGGATGTCGTCGAACGTCCGCCGCAGGGTCGCCTCGGCGTTGTAGGCCGGGAGGACGACGGCGATCTTCTGTCCGTGAAGCATGAGATCCTTCTGCGATCGGCGCGCGCGGCGTGGGCCGCCTTCGAATTCAGGGCGCGCGGCGAAGCCGCACGAGGAGGCCCGGCATCGCGCCGGCGAGCAGCAGGGCGGCGTGGACGACCTGCCCCGCCTCCCGCGGCGAGCGCCGCAGCAGCGCCAACCCGAGCCGTAGCGGAAGGTGGAACGCGAAGGTCGCCCCCGCGAGCGTCAGCGCCGTCGCAAAGCCATGGTGCTTGGCCGCGTAGAGGATGCGGCTGCGCTGGATATAGAACAGGCGCCGCGCCTTCACCTGCCGGGTCGTCCCCTGCCCGTCGTGCCGGACCGTCACCTCGGCGAGGTGGCGGACCGTGAAGCCCGCATCCCAGACGCGGGCGCAGAGGTCGACGTCCTCGTAATAGACGTGGAAGCGCTCGTCGAAGCCGCCGAGCCGTTCGAACAGCGAGCGCCGGATCATCAGGAACGCGCCCATCACCTGATCGACCGGCCCTGACGCGGCGTGGTCCCACTCCGTCATGAAGTGCGTCGGCACCCGCCCCGGCAGCAGCCGGTCGAGGTGGAGTTCCTGTCCGATCAAGCTTTTCGCGCTCGGACGCCGCGCACACATCCGCTGCACTTGACCCGCGCCGTCGACCAGCTGCGCGCCGACGACGCCGACGGTCGGGTCTTGCGCAAGCGCGGCCAGCGCCAGCCGCAGGGCGTCCGGCCCGGCCTCGGTGTCGGGGTTCAGGAACAGGATCGCCGGCGCCCGGCCGAGCGCGGCACCCTGGTTGCAGGCGCGGCCGAACCCGGCGTTGTCGGGGTTGCGCAGCACGGTGAGCCGGAGGTCCGGCCGCTCCAGCCCGTCGGCGGAGCCGTCGACGGAGGCGTTGTCGACGACGACCACCGCCTTTGCGGGGTCTTCGCCGGCGGCAGCCAGGCTCGCGAGGCAGGCGCGCACCAGGGCGCCGCCGTTCCAGTTGACGATCACGACGTCGATCTCGGCCGGCCCTTGGGCGAGGGGCGCCGTCATGGCGCGTCGGCCGGGCGCCCGAGCCGGCCACGGAAGCCGTCGAGCACCGCTTGCGCGAGCCGCCGCAGCACCGCCGGCCGGTAGCCGCCGTCGCGCCAGTACAGCGCGACCTGAAGCGGGAGGTAGGCGAGCTGGCGCAGCTTCCACGGCAGCGGGATGTGGCGCAGGCGCCAGCCGTAGACGGAGTTGCGCAGGTACGTCGCCATGCGGAACAGCGGCTGGCGCGGCATCTCGATGCCGAACGCGCGGATCGTGCCGCCGCCGACGCGGTGGCCGATCGTGGCCTCCCGCGTCATCCAGCACCCATAGCCGGCGCTCCAGGCGCGAAAGCACCATTCGAGCTCGACGCCGTCGATGAAGTAGTCCGCTCGGAACGGCCCGACCGCGCGGAACGCCGCCACGTCGATGAGCGAACCGGAGGTGGCCAGGAATTCCACCGGCAGCAGCGTGCCGACCGCTTCGCGGCCGGGGCGTTGCCGGAACCGCGGGGGCTTGGCGGCGTCGTTCGCCCGCCCCGGCACCGGGCCGACCACCGCGCAAGGACGGTTCTCGGCCAGCAGGCGGTCGCGGGCCCCGGCCAGGGCGGCGACCATGTCCGAGCCGACCTGCGCGTCCTGGTCCAGCAGGAGCACGGCGTCCGCGCCGCCGCGCGCCGCCGCCTCGACGACGGCGTTGAGCGCGGCGGCGACGCCGACATTGGTCTCGGCCGACAGCAGGCGCACGCCGGCCGCCTCGAGCTTCATGCGATCCACCGGTCCGAGGCCGCCGTTGTCGAAGGCGAGGACCGGATGCGCGCTTCCGGCGTAGCGCCGGACGATGTCGTCGACCTGGTCGCGGCTCGGGTGGAACAGGGTCAGGCCGATGGCCAGCATCTCGCACATCCAAGACTGGCCGCGCAGGACGGGCTGCGCAGGACAGGCCGCGGCCGGCCTGCGGCCCGAGCCGATACCGGAATCGCGCGCCCGAGGCGAGGCCCGGGCGATCGAGGCTCGGTGCTCAGCGCGATCAGCGCTGTCCGAAGGTCGGGTCCTTGAACAGGTCCTTGTAGGCCCGCGGCTGCGAGCGCCAGTACTGCTTGGGCGCCCGCACGGTCGCGCCGAGCTCGGCCGCCGCGTGCCAGGGCCAGCGCGGATCATAGAGCATGGCGCGGGCGAGCGAGATCGCGTCCGCCCGGCCCTCGGCCAGGATCGCCTCGGCCTCGGCCGGCTCGGTGATCAGCCCGACGGCCATGGTCGCGAGCCCGGTCTCGGCCTTGATCCGCTCGGCGTAGGGCACCTGGTAGCCCGGCCCGAGCTTGATCGCCTGCTTCGGCGAGACGCCGCCGGTGGAGACGTGGATCGCCGGCGAGCCGGCCCGCTTCAGGCGCTGGGCGAGTTCGACGGTCTCCTCCAGGTCCCAGCCGTCCTCGACCCAGTCGGTGGCCGAGACCCGCATCCACACCGGATGGCCCGCGGGCACCACCGCGCGCACGGCCTCGAACACCTCCAGCGGGAACCGCATCCGGTTTTCCAGGCTGCCGCCGTAGGCGTCGGTGCGCTGGTTGGCGAGCGGCGAGAGGAACTGGTGGAGCAGGTAGCCGTGGGCGCCGTGCAACTCGAACGCCTCGATCCCAAGGCGCACCGCGCGCTTGGCGGTCGCGACGAAGTCGTCGCGGATGCGTTTGAGGTCCGCCGCGTCGAGGGCGTGGGGCGCCACCTCGCCGTCGCCGTGCGCCAGCGCCGACGGCGCCTCGGTGCGCCATCCGTAGGGATGCTCCGGCGCGATCTGCTGGCCGCCGTCCCACGGCGCCTGGCTCGACGCCTTGCGGCCGGCATGGGCGATCTGGATGCAGACCGGGATCGGCGCGTAGTCGCGGATCGCCGACAGAACCCGGCCCAAGGCCCGCTCGCAGCCGTCGGAATAGAGCCCGAGGTCCCACGCCGTGATGCGCGCCTCGGGCGACACCGCCGTCGCCTCCAGCGTCAGCAGCCCGGCGCCCGACATCGCGAGCTGCCCGAGATGCATCATGTGCCAGTCGGTCGCCTCGCCGTCGCGCGCCGAGTACTGGCACATCGGCGCGATCAGGATGCGGTTCTCCAGCGTCAGGTCGTCGAGCTTGAGCGGTTCGAACAGGCGGGCGGTCATCGGCAACTCCGGGTTGCGGGGGCCCGCGCTGTGTGCCGCACTCTCGGGGCGGACGCCAGTTCGCCGCCTCATGCCAGTCCTCCGCCGGGCCCTGCCCTCGGCTTGCCTTCGCGACGCGGCTGGTCGCGCCCTACCCCTCCCCGATCCCCCGCGCCTTCAGGCTTTCGCCGATCTCGTCCAGGACGCCCGCGTCGTCGATGGTCGCCGGCATGGTCCAGGGCTCGTGGTCGGCGATGCGCTTCATCGTGGCGCGCAGGATCTTGCCCGAGCGGGTCTTCGGCAGCCGCTGCACCGTAAGCGCGAGCTTGAAGGCGGCCACGGGGCCGATCTCGTCGCGGATCTTGGCGACCAGTTCACGCTCGATCTCGGTCGGGTCGCGCGCGACCTGCGCCTTGAGCACGACGAAACCGCAGGGCGCCTCGCCCTTCAGCGCGTCGCGGATGCCGATGACCGCGCATTCGGCGACGTCGGGGTGGGACGACAGCACCGCCTCCATCCCGCCGGTGGAAAGCCGGTGGCCGGCGACGTTGATGATGTCGTCCGTCCGCCCGAGCACGGTGATGTAGCCGTCGGCGTCGATCACGCCCGCATCCGATGTGTCGTACCAGCCGGGAAAGGTCTCGAGATAGCTCGTGCGCATCCGGGTATCGGAGCCCCACAGGGTCGGCAGGCATCCCGGCGGCAGCGGCAGGCGGATCGCGATGGTGCCCATCGTGCCGGCGGGCACCGGCTTGCCGCCCTCGTCGAGCACCTGCACGTCGTAGCCCGGCATCGGCACGCAGGTGCTGCCGTGCTTGACCGGGAGCAGCCCCAGGCCGACCGGGTTGCCGGCGATCGGCCAGCCGGTCTCGGTCTGCCACCAATGGTCGACCACCGGCCGGTCGAGCACGCGCTCGGCCCAGGCGACCGAATCCGGGTCCGCGCGCTCGCCGGCCAGGAACAGGGTGCGGAAGCGCGAGAGGTCGTGGCCGGCCACATGGCTGCCTTTCGAATCCTCCTTCTTGATGGCGCGAAGCGCCGTCGGCGCCGTGAACAGGCAGACCGTGCCGGTCTCGGCGACGACCCGCCAGAACGCGCCGGGATCGGGGGTGCCGACCGGCTTGCCCTCGTACAGGACCGTGGTGCAGCCGTGCAGCAGCGGCGCGTAGACGATGTAGGAATGGCCGACCACCCAGCCGATGTCGGAAGCGCAGAAGTAGGTCTCGCCGGGCTGCACGCCGTAGAGGTTGGACATCGACCAGCTGAGCGCGACGAGGTAGCCGCCGGTGTCGCGCACCACGCCCTTGGGCTTGCCGGTGGTGCCGGAGGTGTAGAGCACGTAGAGCGGGTCGGTCGCGGCCATCGGCACGCAGTCCGGCGCCCGCCCCTCGGCCGCCGCGACCGCCTCGGCCCAATCCCGGTCGCGGCCCTCGACGAGGCTCGCGAGGGCTTGCGGGCGCTGAAGGATGAGGCAGGCGGCGGGCTTGTGCCGGGCCGTGGCGAGGGCGGCGTCCAGCAGCGGCTTGTAGGCGACCACCCGGCTCGGCTCGATGCCGCAGGAGGCGGCGAGCACCACCTTCGGCGCCGCGTCCTCGATCCGGACGCTCAGCTCGTTGGCGGCGAACCCGCCGAACACCACCGAGTGCACCGCGCCGATGCGGGCGCAGGCGAGCATGCCGAACAGGGCTTCAGGCACCATCGGCATGTAGAGGATCACCCGGTCGCCCCGGCCGACGCCGAGGTCGGCGAGCACGGCGGCCAGGGCCGAGACCTCGCGCAGGAGGTCCGCATAGGTGATGGCGCGCTTGGTGCCCGTGACCGGCGAATCGTAGCGGATCGCGACCTGCTCCGCGCGGCCGCCGGCGACGTGCCGATCGACGGCGTTCCAGCAGGCGTTCAGCGCCCCGTCGGGGAACCAGCGACCGTAGGGGCCGGACTTGGGCTCGAAGGCCCGGGTCGGCTCCGTCGTCCAATCGATCGCCCGCGCCGCGTCGAGCCAGAACCCCTCGGGGTCGCGCATCGCGCGCTCATGCACCGCGGCGTAGCGCGACGGCTGGTCTGGGGAGGGGTCGGCGGTCGGCATGGCGGCTCCTCGGACGGGGCGGCCTCTTCGGGGGTCGCCTCCTGGCAGCGAAGCTAGCAGGATTGCGGGCCGCGCAGGATCGAGCGGCTGCATAAAAAAGCCGCGCCGTGGGGGACGGCGCGGCGGATCTCGGTGTCGTGCTTCGAAACAGGTCCGTCAGTGCAGCGTGTCGACGCCCGCCTGCAGCCGGTTGATCTCGTCCTTCAGGAGAAGTTTGCGCCGCTTCAACTCGGCGATGTGCAGGTCGTCCTCGGACGGCCTCAGCGTCGCCTGGTGGATTTCGCGTTCGAGGGCTTCGTGCTTCCGGGTGAGCTGGCTCAGATGCGTCTGCAGCGACATGAGTCGTGTCTCCTGTCATCGTTCCGACGCGGGGAATCTGGCACATGTCGAGCCGGCTGTCGAAGGCAATCCTCAGCCTATGCCTCACGAATGCTTGCCGCTCGGGCGTGCCTGACGCATGCTCGATTCCGGCACAGGTTGGTTTTCGAAGGCGGCGATGGCGGTTGAGTTGGTCCCGGATGCGCAATCCGAACTGGACGTCGAGCTGGCGCGGCTGAAACAGGAGCATCGCGACCTCGACGACGCGATCGATGCCCTCGAGCGCAACGTCGCCGGCGACCAGCTGCAGATCCAGCGCCTGAAGAAGCGCAAGCTGACGCTGCGCGACAGGATCGCCTTCGTCGAGGACCAGATCACCCCCGACATCATCGCCTGATGCCGGTGGATGCCGGTGCGCCTCGCCTTGCCGCGCCGGGTCGGCGCCTGTAAGCGGCGAGCTTGCCAGCGGCGAGGACGGGCCGACCGGCCCGCATCGCGAAGGAAATGGGTTTGACGCGGATGGTGCCGTCGCCTGCGGTCGCGATCATCATGGGCAGCCAGTCCGACTGGGCGACCATGCGGAACGCCGCCGACACCCTCGACGCGCTCGGCGTCGCCTACGACGCGCGCATCGTCTCGGCTCATCGCACGCCGGACCGGCTGGTGGCCTTCGCCAAGGGCGCCAAGGCTGCCGGCTTCAAGGTCGTGATCGCGGGCGCGGGCGGCGCGGCGCACCTGCCGGGCATGGCCGCCGCGATGACGAGCCTCCCGGTCTTCGGCGTGCCGGTGGAATCGAAGGCGTTGTCGGGACAGGACAGCCTGCTCTCGATCGTGCAGATGCCGGCCGGCATCCCCGTCGGCACCCTGGCGATCGGCCGGGCCGGCGCGGTGAACGCCGCGCTGCTCGCCGCCGCCGTGCTCGCCCTGTCCGACGACGCGTTGGCCCAGCGCCTGGACGCCTGGCGCGCGGCCCAGACCGCATCCGTCGCCGAACGGCCGGAGACCGAGACCCCGTGACCCCAAAGACCATCGCGCCCGGCGGCACCCTCGGCATCGTCGGCGGCGGCCAGCTCGGCCGCATGATCGCGCTGGCCGCGGCCAACATGGGCCTCAAGGCCCACATCTACTGCCCCGATGCCGACAGCCCGGCCTTCGACGTGGCGGCTAAGACCACCTGCGCCGCCTACGACGACGCGGAGGCGCTGACGCGATTCGCGCAAAGCGTCGACGTGGTGACCTACGAGTTCGAGAACATCCCGCGCGAGACCGCCGACCTGCTCGCGGCCCACGCCGCCCTGCATCCCAGCGCCTCGGCGCTGGCGACGACGCAGGACAGGCTGTCGGAGAAGGACTTCATCAACCGCCTCGGCATCCCGACGGCGCCGTTCCGCGCCGTCGACACGCCCGACGACTTCGCCCGCGCCCTCGACGCGATCGGCCGCCCGGCCGTGCTGAAGACCCGCCGGTTCGGCTACGACGGCAAGGGCCAGCGCATCATCCGGACGGAGGCCGAATCGGACCGCAACGCGATCTTCGCCGAGTTCGGCGGCGCGGCTTTGATCCTCGAAGGCTTCGTCGCGTTCGAGCGGGAAGTCTCGGTGGTCGCGGCGCGGTCCGGCGACGGGAGCTTCGCCGCCTTCGACCTGTGCGAGAACGAGCACCGCGACCACATCCTCGCCGTCACCCGCGTGCCAGCGCCGGGCATCGCACCCGAGACTGCGCAGGCCGCCCTCGGCATCGCCCGGACGATCGCCGACGCCCTCGACTACGTCGGGGTGCTCGCCGTCGAGATGTTCCTGGTGCGCGAGGCCGACGGCGCCGAGCGCCTCGTCGTGAACGAGATCGCGCCGCGGGTGCACAATTCCGGGCACTGGACGATCGAGGGCACGACCACCTCGCAGTTCGCCCAGCACGTGCGCGCGGTCTGCGGCTGGCCGCTGGGCGATCCGTCCCGCCCGGGCGGATTGAAGGCCGAGATGCGCAACCTCATCGGCGACGAGGTGGAAGGCTGGCGATCGGTGCTGGCCGAGCCCGGCGCGCACCTCCACCTCTACGGCAAGGGCGAGGCCCGGCCCGGCCGCAAGATGGGCCACGTCACCCGCCTCAAGCCCTGAACTCCGATGCATCTGCACCACAGCGGATGACTCGCGTGCCCCCCGCTTCGACGTTCGCGACGACTTTTCGCGTCGAGCCATACGTTCGCCACATCGGCCCGCATCAACGGGATCGTCGCCCGCGCTTAATCGGGCGTTCACCGCGATGCGCGAACGTGCTGGGGCCAACGCAACCGGATCGGACCGGCCGCGCGCCGGCCGCGCCGCTCGGGGTGCGTGGATCAGGGATTCGGGCGTGCTGAAGGCTTGAGCACCGTGCCGAGGGGAATGGGGCGATGACGTCAGACAGCGTGCGGTTACAACGGGCTCTGCTCGGCCTCGCGGCGCTCGCGAGCGTGGGGCTCGCCGGCTGCGAGACCGTGGGAAGCGCTGCCGGCTCGCGGCAATTCGCCGTGCTGGAGGCGGACACCACGGGCGCGACCAACGTCAACATCGCTTCGCTGACCGAGGTGGTGCAGCGTAACCCCAACGACGCCGCCGCCTACAACACCCGTGGCGCGGCCTACGCCCGCGCCGGCCAGTTCAACGACGCGATCGGCGACTTCACCAAGGCGGTGCAGATCGACCCGAATTCGGGCTCGGCCTACAACAACCGCGCGCTGGCCTATCGCCAGACCGGCCGCAACGACGCCGCGCTGCAGGACTTCACCAAGGCGATCGCCTCCGACCCGAATTACGGCCCGGCCTATATCGGCCGCGCCAACGTGCTGCGCGCCCAGGGCGACCTCGAAGGCGCGATGCGCGACCTCAACGTCGCGATCCGCCTGATGCCGGAATCGGCCGAGGCGTATCACGCCCGCGGCCTGGTCCGGCAGAAGCAGGGCCAGGACATCGCCGCCATCGGCGACTTCGACGCCGCGATCGACCGCAACCCCTTCGTCAGCGCGCCCTACGCCGCCCGCGGCCAGAGCCTGATCGCCACGAACAAATACGACAAGGCGATCGAGGACTACAACGCCGCGCTCAACGTCGACAACAAGGACGCGACCTCCTGGGCCTATCGCGGCCTCGCCTACGAGAAGTCGAACCGGAAGAAGGAGGCGATGGAGAACTACCAGCGCGCCTCGACCATCGACCCGAACAACACGATCGCGCGCCAGGGCCTCGGCCGCGTGCAGGGCGGCGTCGGCTCGCTGTTCAACTGAGCTTCCGCCGCACGTTCCTGCGATCGGCGCCGCGCGAGAGCGCGGCGTTTTTCGTTTCAAGGCCGCGACGGCGCGCATCGTATTCTTTATGCACGTGCGCGCAAACCACCTGTGTTAGCGGCTGCGAAAACAAACCGGATGCGCTGGGGCGCGAAATCTGTCACACTTTCGCCAATGCCGTACTTTTACTGCCATCTTCATGGACCGGGCGGTTTCGAGCGCGACGAGATCGGACTGGAGTTCAGCGGCCTCGATGCGGTCTACCTCGACGTCTGCCGCGCCATCCTCGACATCTCGGCGGACCTCGCACGCTCCGGCTACGACCCGATGCCCTACGCGTTCGAGATCGTGGACGCGGGCGGCGCGCTGCTGATGGACGTGCCGTTCCGGGAGATGCTGAACAAGGCTCCGCGCAACGGCCGGTACCGCCCTCCCGTCTCTCAGGCGGGGCAGCGCGCCGAGATGCTGCGGGCGACGCTCCTGAAGGCCGCGGTCTCCGAATCGATCGACCGCCTCGGGGAGACGATCAGGATGTCGCGCCAGATCGTGGCGCGCTCGCGCGCCAGCGCCGCAGACGACCCGTGGGGCGCCCCGCCGCGACAGGTCGCCCTCGCGTCCTAGTGCATGTTCTTCACGCGAGCCGGCATCCACCTCGCTCGAAAATGCTCTCGCTCCGGTCAGGCCGACCGCAGGGCGAGGATGGCGTCGGCCAGCGCGTCGACCTGCGCCGCGTCATGCGCCGCCGAGAACGCCACCCGCAGCCGCGCGGTGCCGTCGGGCACGGTCGGCGGCCGGATCGCCACGACGAGGAAACCGCGCGCTTCGAGCGCCGCGGAGAGCGCCAGCGCATCCTGCGCCGCGCCGACCATCACCGGCACCACCGCGCTCTCGGCCTCCGGCAGCCCGAGGCGTGCGGTGAAGCGGCGGGCGAGCGCCAGGGGTTTCGCGCCGCGCTCGGGCTCCACCTCGAGGATCGCCAGGGCTTCGAGGGCGGCCGCCGCGGAGGCCGGCGGTAGGCCGGTGGTGTAGACGAAGCTGCGGGCGCGGCTCGTCAGCAGGTCGACCACGGCCTGCGAGGCGCAGAGATAGCCGCCGTAGGAGCCGAGCGACTTCGACAGGGTGCCCATCTCCAAGGGCGCTCGCGGACCGCCCTCGACCACGCCGAGCCCGTGCGCGTCGTCCACCAGGGTCCAGGCGTCATGAGCCTCGGCCACCCCCAGGATGTCGCCGAGCGGCGCACGGTCGCCGTCCATGCTGAACACCCGCTCGGTGAGGATCATCGCCCGGCGATGGCGCGCGCGATGCTCGGCGAGCAGCCGGCCGAGGTCGGCGACGTCGTTGTGGCGGAACGTCAGGGTCGTCGCGCCCGAGATCCGCGCGCCGCCCCACATGCACGCGTGGGCGAGCGCGTCGACGAGGATGAGGTCGCCCGCGCCGACCAGCGCCGGGGTGATGCCAAGGTTGGCGAGGTAGCCGCTGCCGAAAACCAGGGCGGCCTCGGTGCCCTTGTGCGCGGCGAGCCGGGCCTCGATGGCGATCAGCAGCGGATGGTTGCCGGTCACCAGGCGCGATCCGCCGGCGCCGGCGCCGTAGGCGGCGACGGCCTGCTGCGCCGCCGCGACCACCCGCGGGTCGTGGCTCAGGCCGAGGTAGTCGTTGCACGAGAACGAGACCAGGCGGCGCGCGCCGCGTTCCGCCATCGCGTCGACGGCGCGGGTCGTCGGCACGAGGCGGCGGCGCAGCGCGGCAGCGTCCAGGCCGGAGAGCTTGTCGCGGGCGAAGGATTCGAGGCTCGACATGCGGCCTCAAAGCGCCGCGGGGCCGCCGTGAGTCAAGTCGCGCGCGGAGGTTGACCGGCGCGCCGCGGGCCAGCATCGATCGGCGCATGGCGACGGACGATCCGAGCGCCGCCCACCTGTGGCGGCCCTACACCCAGATGAAGCAAGCGGCGCCGCCGCTGGAGGCGGTGCGCACGCACGGGTCGCGCATCGTGCTCGCAAACGGGCGCGAGCTCGTCGACGGCATCGCCTCATGGTGGACGGCGGTGCACGGCTACAATCATTCCCACATCGCCGCCGCGGTGGCTGGACAGCTCGGCACCATGCCGCACGTGATGTTCGGCGGCCTGACGCACGCTCCGGCCGAGCGGCTGGCGAGCCGGCTCGCCGCCCTCCTGCCCGGCGATTTGAACCACGTGTTCTTCACCGATTCCGGTTCGGTCGCGGTCGAGGTGGCGTTGAAGATGGCGGTGCAGCTCTGGCTGAACCGCGGCGAGGCCGGGCGCACCCGCATCCTCGCGTTCCGCGGCGGCTACCACGGCGACACCATGGGCGCGATGTCGGTCTGCGACCCCGAGGAGGGCATGCATCGCCGCTTCGGCGCCTTCCTGCCGAGCCAGGTCTTCTGTGACCTGCCGCGGACCGAAGCGGAGACGGCCGCCCTCGACGGCGTCCTGGCGCGCCACCGCACCGAGCTCGCCGCGGTGATCGTCGAGCCGCTGGTGCAGGGTGCCGGCGGCATGCGGATGCATCCGCCCGAGGTGCTGGCGACGATCGCGCGCCTCGCGCGCCGGCACGGCCTGCCGCTGATCCTCGACGAGATCTTCACCGGTTTCGGCCGCACCGGCACGCTGTTCGCCTGCGAGCAGGCCGGCATCGTGCCCGACATCCTGTGCCTGTCGAAGGCGCTGACCGGTGGGACGATGGCGCTCGCCGCCACGGTCGCGACGCACGCGGTGTTCTCCGGGTTCTGGTCGGACGACGCGAGCGCCGCGCTGATGCACGGACCGACCTTCATGGCCAACCCGCTGGCCTGCGCGGCCGCCAACGCCAGCCTCGACCTGTTCGCCAGCGAGCCGCGGCTGGAGCAGGCTCGCGCGATCGGCGCCCGCCTCGCCGACGGCCTCGAAGCGTTGCGCGGGCGGCCGGGCATCGCCGAGGTACGCACGCTCGGCGCGATCGGCGCCGTCCAGTTCACCCGGCCGCCGGAACTCGCCGCCCTTAAGACGCGCTTCGTGGAGCGCGGCGTCTGGGTCCGCCCGTTCGGCGACATCGTCTACTTGACGCCGGCCCTGACCATCGAACGCGGCGACCTCGACCAGCTGATCGAGGCCGTGGTCGCGGTCGCCGGATCGGTTGGGACGACGGCCGGCTGACGACCTGTCGGCAACCCCCGATTCGCACTGCAACCGGAACGCCCCTCTGCCGTTGGACATCGAGAACGACGGTGCGGCGGGGGGCGCATCCCGGCCGCGCCTCCGGACCGAAACGCTGGAGATGCACATCGTGACGAGCGAGCAGACGAGTCCCCAGGAAGACCGGCCCGTGATCCTGCTCGTCGAGGACGAGGCGCTGACCATCATGGACCTCGGCGACGTGCTCGAGGGGGGCGGCTACGAGACGGTGCAATGCGCCTCGGCCGAGCGGGCGATGAGCATCCTGCAAGCGCGGCCGGACATCTGCGGCCTCGTCACCGACGTGGAGCTGTCCGGCAAGGCCAACGGCTTCGACCTCGCCAGCTCGGTCGCCGAGGCGCGGCCCAAGCTGCCGATCCTCATCGTCTCGGGCCGCGCCGCGCCGGACCCGGCGCGGATGCCGGAGGGCGCGCACTTCATCGCCCGCCCGTGCAGCGGCGAGGACATCCTCGACCAGCTCCGCCGCCTGATGCCCTGCTGAGCGGGGGATCGCCGCCGCCACCGTCATCCCAGCTTCACACGCCCGAGGCACAGCCGACCGAGAACGATGTCGGCCCCCGCGCGGGGCCGGACTTTCGGCGTGTTCGGTCGTGTTGTGCGGGGTATGGGATGTCAGCGGCGGATGAGATACCGGCAGCCGCGCCGGTCATCGACAACCCGGGACTGCCCGTGAACGGCAAGGCGAAGAACCGGAAGGACGAGCGGCACGCCGCCGACGCGCCGCGAGCCAAGCGGAAGGGCCGCCCCAGCGAGGTGGCGCCCATCGTCGAGGCTTCCGCCGTCGATGCGCCGAGCGCGAAACCTGCGGAGACCAAGCGCGTCGGAGCCAAGCCGCCGGGCGCCAAGAGCGTCGGGTGGGCGCTTGTCCAGGCCGCGCGGCTGCATCGGGCTCGCATCGGCGACCGGCTCGCGACCCTCGATCTCTTCGCCGGCCAGGAGCAGGTGGTGCAGGTGCTGGCGGCGTCGGGCACCATGACGATGGGCGACCTCGCGGCCACGTTGCGCGTGCGTCCGCCGACCGCATCGAAGACGATCTCGCGGCTGGCCGCCCTCGGCTTCGTGGAGCGCCGGGCGGAAGCCGGAGACGGGCGCATCGTTCGCGTGCGCCTCACCGAGGCAGGGCTGGCCAAGGCCGAGGCGATCGAGGGCATCTGGGACGCCGTCGAGGCGGAATTGCTCTCCGGCTTCGACGGCAAGGAGCGCCGCCGCCTGCGCAAGCTGTTGCGCAAGGCCGCCAAGGGCCTCGCCGAGGCCGGCGGCCTCACCGGGCACGAGACCGAGGCGGATGCCGAAATCGAGGCCGACGAGGACGAGACCGAGCCCCTGGTCGTCGCGCCCGCGCACTGACGCCGAGAATTTTGAGACCGTTGGACGACGGGAGCGCGGCCGGTACGCTGCCGGAATGCGCACGCCCCTCGCCATCGGCCTCGCAACCGCGGCACTGCTCGCCGGACCCGGCATCGCCGAGACGACTCCGGTCGCCGATACCATGCCGAAGCGGGTCGGCGCGTGCGCCACGACGGTCATCACCGCGATCGGGACGCGCTTCGGCGACACGCTCGTGCGGCCGAAGAGCAAGGACGCCGACGACGGCACCGGCGTGGTGCTCAAGAACGGCGTCTACGGCGTGTCCTATCGATTCGTCCCCGAGGTCGCCAACGCCCGCGTCGGCGACCCGGTCAGGACCTGCCTGGTCTCGGTTCCGAAGGGATGCCCCAAGGGCGACGACCGAGGAAAGGTCTACACGACGACCAACCTGCGCACGCAGGAATCCTGGACGCTCGCCGATTCACAGCACCTCTGCGGCGGCGCCTGACCGAACCAGCCGCGAAGGCTTGTCCGGTCGGGCGCTGTCGACCTAACGGCCGAGCGACTGGATGCTCTCGGCGATCGCCTTGAGCTGCAAGGCGTACTTCTTCTCGCCGGCGGGCGAGCCCCAATACGACAGCATGCCGACCTTGGTCTCGGACAGGATGATGATCGACAGGCTCACCTTGGTCGGGCCGTCCTTGTCGACGCCGTCCCAGCCGAGGTCGACCACGTCGAAGCCGTTGACCTTGGCCTCGGTCTTCTTCTGCGACTTCGGATCGATCTTCACGCCGCTCTCGGCGAAGAACTTCACTCCCTCGACGATGGCGTTCTCGAGGTTCTTCAGGTTCTGGACCTCGAAGGCGACGTAGATCGAAGCATCCGGCGACGTCGCCTGGGCGCCCTTGTCGATCTCCTCAGGTGACCACGCATTCGGCAGGTCGATGGTCACGATCGGCTTGGCATCAGGTAGCTCGAACGGCTTGGCGAGCGCACCCGATGTTGTGCCGACCAACAGACCGGCGACGACCGCCGTCATCAAAACGATGTTCTTCAAGACAACCTCCACCGTCGCCGAAGACGGCGCTCGGAATACAGCCCTGACCGACGTCGCGCGAGGAGTCGAGACCGGTTCCGAGGTCATGCACGGATCGTGCGCTCGCGCCGTCACGGAATCGGCGCACCCGGTGGCACGAGTCCCGCATAGGGGGTTGCGATCCCTGCATACGCCGTCGACGACGGCGCGCGGATGACGGATCACCCGGAATGATACGACGGACGGTTGACCCGGCTCTATTTTCCTAGGCATCCAGAGTGGGTCGATCCTGCCGATGCCCATCGCTTGAGGGAGTTGCGTTTGTCGATTTCACGGATCCGGACGTTGGCGGCGGCCACCAGCCTCGCCATCGCGCTCGGGATGGCGCCGGCTCAGGCCGCGAACGTCTTCCGCTTCGCCTTCCAAGGCGACATCAAGTCCTTGGACCCGTATTCGCTGAAGGAAAGCTTCACGATCGGCATGCACGCCGCGGTCTACGACGCGCTGATCACCCGCGACAAAGACCTGAACCTCGCCCCCGGCCTAGCCGAATCCTGGGAGACGCCGGAGCCGACGCGCTGGCGCTTCCACCTGCGCAAGAACGTGAAATTCCACGACGGCTCGCCCTTCACCGCCGACGACGTGCTGTTCTCCGCCGACCGGGTGCGCGCTTCGGGATCGAGCTTCACCACCAACATCCCCTCGGACGCCAAGTTCGTGAAGGTCGACGACCACACCGTCGACATGGTGCTGTCGAAGCCGAACCCGATCGCGCTGTACCAGTTCTCGACCTGGTACATCATGTCGAAGGCTTGGGCGGAGAAGAACGGCGCCGTCGCGCCCTCCCCCGTCAGCGCGTCGGCCCCGAGCTATGCGACCCTGCACGAGAACGGCACCGGCCCGTTCGTGATCACCGAGCATCAGCCCGGCGTCCGCACGGTGTTCAAGAAGTTCCCCGGCTACTGGGGCAAGGTCGAGTCGAACCTCGACGAGGCGGTGTTCACGACCATCTCGAACGACGCGACCCGCGTCGCGGCACTGATCGGCGGCGAGGTCGACTGGATCGACCCGGTGCCGCTGCAGGACCAGCAGCGCGTCAACGCCAGCGGCACCGCCACGGTGATGACCGGGCCAGAGCTGCGCACGATCTTCCTCGGGATGGATCAAGTCCGAGACGAGCTCAAGGATTCGAGCGTCAAGGGCAAGAACCCGTTCAAGGACGTGCGCGTGCGCGAGGCGATGTACCTCGCCATCGACGAGGACACGATCGCCAAGCGCGTCATGCGCGGGCAGGCGACGCCGAGCGCGCTGATGATCGCGCCCTCGCTCTACGCCCGCTCGGCCGAGTTCAAGCGCCCGGCGACCGACGCCAAGAAGGCCAAGGCGCTGCTCGCCGAGGCGGGCTACCCGGACGGCTTCACCGTGCCGATGGATTGCCCGAACGACCGCTACGTCAACGACGAGGCGATCTGCCAGGCGGTGGTCTCGATGCTCGCCCGCGTCGGCGTCAAGGTGAACCTCAACGCCCAGCCGAAGGCCAAGTACTTCGCCAAGGTGTTGGCGCCGAACTACGACACCTCGTTCTACCTGCTGGGCTGGACGCCCTCCTCGCAGGACAGCCACAACATCCTCTACGAGATGGTCGGCTGCCGTACCGATCCGAAGTCGAGCCGCGGCGGCTGGAACCTCGGCGGCTACTGCAACACCAAGCTCGACGCCATCGCCGACCAGGTCGAGGGCGAGACCGACACGGCCAAGCGCGACCAGGAGATCAAGGACGGCTTCGAGATCCTGCAGAAGGATTGGGCCGTGATCCCGCTGCACCAGCAGGCCTTGGCCTGGGGCGTCTCGAAGAAGGTGACGCTGACCCAGCGGCCCGACAACCTGCTGCTGCTCTACTGGGTATCGAAGCAGCCGTGAGGCGGGGCGTGGAGGGTTGAACCCATGCTAGCCTTCATCCTCCGCCGCCTTCTGCAATCGGTCGTGGTGCTCGCCGTCGTCGGGCTGATCGCCTTCTCGATGTTCCGGTTCGCGGGCGACCCCGTGAACCAGATCGTCGGCGTCGACACGCCGGTCTCCGAGCGCACCGAGATTCGCAAGAGCCTCGGCCTCGACGATTCCACGGCGGTGCAGGCGGCCCGCTACGCCGCCAACGTGCTGCGGGGCGATTTCGGGATCTCGTACCAGTTCCGCCAGCCGGTCTCGCACCTGCTGGCGGAGCGGATGCCCGCGACCCTCGAGCTGGCTTTGTGCGCGACGGTCTTCGCGCTCGTCGTCGGCATCCTCATGGGCGTCTACTGCGCGCTCCACCGCGAGACGGTGCTGGCCAAGCTGTTCCTCGCGGTCTCGCTCGCGGGCGTCAGCCTGCCGACCTTCCTGATCGGCATCCTGCTGATCTTCCTGTTCTCGGTGACGCTCGGCTGGCTCCCCTCCTTCGGTCGCGGCGACACGGTGCGGCTCGGCTGGTGGACCACCGGCTTCCTGACGGTCTCGGGGCTTCGCGCCCTGATCCTGCCCGCGATCACCCTGGGGCTGTTCCAGATGACCCTGATCATGCGCCTCGTCCGCGCCGAGATGCTTGAGGTGCTGCGCGCCGACTACATCCGCTTCGCCCGCGCCCGCGGCCTCACCACCCGCGCGATCCATTTCGGGCACGCGCTGAAGAACACGCTGGTCCCGGTCATCACCATCGCCGGGCTGCAGCTCGGTTCGGTGATCGCCTTCTCGATCATCACCGAGACGGTGTTCCAGTGGCCGGGCATGGGGCTGCTGTTCGTGCAGGCGGTGCAGAACGTCGACATCCCGATCATGGCCGCCTACCTGCTGCTCGTTGCGGCGATCTTCGTGGCGATCAACCTCGCCGTCGACGTGCTCTACACCATTGTCGACCCGCGCCTGCGACTTGCGGGGCGCACCGCATGAGCCTCGCTTCCGCGACGCCGCCCTCGCGCTGGGCCAAGCTCCTCGATTCCGACGTGTTCGCGAGCTTCCGCCGCTCGAAGCTCGCGATGGCGGCGCTCGCCGTCACGGTGCTGTTCTTCGCGCTCGCCATCGCCGCCCCGTGGATCTCGCCGCAGAACCCCTACGATCCGGCGCAACTCGACCTGATCAACTCCAACCTTCCGCCGATCTGGAGTCCCGACGGCCAATCCCCGTTCCTCGTGGGCACCGACGACCAGGGGCGCGACGTGCTCTCGGCGGTGTTCTACGGCTTGCGCCTCTCGCTCGTCGTCGGCCTGCTCGGCGTCCTCGTCTCGGGCACCCTCGGCGTCGCGCTCGGGCTGATCGCGGGCTATTTCGGCGGATTCGTCGACACGCTCATCATGCGCGTCGCCGACGTGCAGCTCACCTTCCCGGCAATCCTGATCGCCCTCGTCGTCGACGGCGTCGCCAAGGCCGCGGCCGGCGGCGGGCTCGACACCAACGCGACGATCGGGCTGATCGTGGTCTCGATCGGACTGTCGTTCTGGGTCCAGTACGCCCGCACCGTGCGCTCCTCGGTGTTGGTCGAGAAGAACAAGGACTACGTCCAGGCCGGGCGCCTGATCGGCCTGTCCTCGCCGGTGATCATGGTCCGCCACGTCCTGCCGAACGTGCTCGGGCCGGTCTTCGTCATCGCCACGATCAACCTCGCGCTGGCGATCATCACCGAGGCGACCCTGTCGTTCCTCGGCACCGGCCTCCCTGAGACCATGCCGTCGCTCGGCACCCTGATCCGCACCGGCAACCGCTTCCTGTTCTCCGGCGAGTGGTGGATCGTCGCCTTCCCCGGCCTGGCGCTCGCCGGGCTGGTGCTGGCGATCAACCTGCTCGGCGACTGGCTCCGCGACGCGCTGAACCCGAAGCTGCAATGACAGAGCCAGCCCTCTCCGTGCGCGACCTGCGCGTCGAGTTCGCGACGCGCCGCGGCGTCCTCAAGGCGATCGACGGCGTGTCCTTCGACATCGCGCGGGGCGAAATCCTCGGCGTCGTCGGCGAGTCCGGCGCCGGGAAATCCGTCACCGGCGCGGCGGTGATCGGGTTGATCGACCCGCCCGGCCGGATCGCCGGCGGCGAGATCCGGCTCGGGAGCGAGCGCATCGACAACCTGCCGCCGGAAAAGATGCGGCGCATCCGCGGCCGGCGCATCGGCATGATCTTCCAGGACCCGCTGACGAGCCTCAACCCGCTCTACCGCATCGGCCGCCAGATCATCGAGACCGTGCAGACCCATACCGACCTCTCGGCCAAGGCCGCGCGGACGCGGGCGATCGACCTCCTCGCCGAGGTCGGCATCCCGGCGCCCGAGCGGCGGATCGACGGCTACCCGCACGAGTTCTCCGGCGGCATGCGCCAGCGCGTGGTGATCGCGCTCGCGCTCGCGGCCGAGCCCGAACTGATCATCGCCGACGAGCCCACGACGGCGCTCGACGTCTCGGTGCAGGCGCAGATCATCACCCTGCTCAAGCGCCTCGGCCGCGACCACGGCACCGCGGTGATGCTGGTGACCCACGACATGGGCGTGATCGCGGAGGCTGCCGACCGCGTCGCGGTGATGTATTCGGGTCGCGTCGCCGAGATCGGCCCGGTCCGCGCCGTCGTCGGCGACCCGCTCCACCCCTATGCCAAGGGCCTGATGGGCGCGATCCCGACGCTGACCCAGGACACCGGGCGCCTCACCCAGATCCCGGGCGCGATGCCGCGCCTGACGGCGATTCCCCCCGGCTGCGCCTTTAACCCGCGCTGCCCGAAGGTCTTCGACCGCTGCCGCGTGGAGCGGCCCAACCCGATCCCGGTCGGCGAGCACCGCGTCGCCTGCCATCTCTACGACCGCGCCGAGGTGGCGGCATGAGCGGGCCCACCCCTTACGTCGAGGTCGAGGGCCTGCGGCGGCTGTTCGACGTGTCGAAGCCGTGGCTCAACCGGATGATCGAACGGAAGCCGAAGCAGTGGCTGAAGGCGGTCGACGGCGTCGGCTTCACGATCCAACGCGGCGAGACCTTCGCCCTCGTCGGCGAATCCGGCTCCGGCAAGTCGACCGTGGCGCGGATGGTGGTCGGGCTGCTGCCGCCGAGCGCGGGCGACGTGCGCATCACCGGCGTCTCGATGACCGATCCGGCGCAAGGCGCGGCCCGCCGCCAGCTGCGACGGCGCATCCAGATGGTGTTCCAGGACCCCTACGCCTCGATGAACCCGCGCTGGCGGGTGGGCAAGATCGTCGCCGAGCCGATCCGCGCCTTCGACCTGATCCAAGGCGATGCGGCCATCGCCGCCCGCGTCGGCGAATTGCTCACCCTCGTCGGCCTGCATCCCGACGACCGGGTGAAGTACCCGCACGAATTCTCCGGCGGCCAACGCCAGCGCGTCGCCATCGCCCGCGCGCTCGCCTCGGAGGCCGAGTTCCTCGTCGGCGACGAGCCGACCTCGGCCCTCGACGTCTCGGTGCAGGCGCAGATCCTGAACCTGATGCGCGACCTGCAGGACCGGCTCGGGCTGACCTACCTGTTCATCAGCCACAACCTCGCCGTGGTGCGCCACATGGCGACGCGCATCGGCGTGATGTATCTCGGCCGCGTGGTCGAGATCGGCGGCGGGCGCGAGCTGTTCACGCACCCCAAGCACCCCTACACGCGGATGCTGCTCGACGCGGTGCCCGATATCGGCCTCACCGGGCGGCAGCGCACACCGGTCTCCGGCGAGATCCCCAACCCGATCGACCCGCCGCCGGGTTGCAGCTTCAACCCGCGCTGCCCCTTCGCCAACGACCGTTGCCGCGCCGAGGTGCCGGCGCTGATGGACGGCGTCGCCTGCCACGCCTACCAGGAAGGCCGGCTGACCTGATCGCGCGCATGCCGTGCTGCCTCTTGCCGTCCCGCCTGCTGGAGACCGCATGACCGCGTCAGCCCTCCCCTCCGACATCCTGGAGATGAGCGCCGTTGCGCTCTCGGCCGCGATCCATGCCAGGACGGTGTCCTGCGTCGAGGTCATGCGCGCCACCCT
Source organism: Methylobacterium sp. WL120 (assembly GCF_008039465.1). Classification (NCBI taxonomy): domain Bacteria; kingdom Pseudomonadati; phylum Pseudomonadota; class Alphaproteobacteria; order Hyphomicrobiales; family Methylobacteriaceae; genus Methylobacterium; species Methylobacterium sp. WL120. Next base: position 29,730 of record NZ_VRUT01000019.1, read on the forward strand.
CGCGCAGATCGCGCGGTACAACCCGGCGGTGAACGCGATCGTCGCGCTTCAGGACCCGGGCCAGCTCCTCGCGGAAGCCGCCGAGCGCGACGCGCGCCTCGCCCGCGGCGAGAGCGCCGGCCCGCTCCACGGATTTCCGCTGGCGGTGAAGGACTTCGATCCGGTCCGCGGCCTGCCGTTCTCGCAAGGGTCGCCGATCTTCCGCGACCGGATCGCGCCAGCCGACTCGATCATGGCCGGACGGCTTCGCCGCGGCGGCGCGGTCTTCACCGGCAAGACCAACATCCCGGAATTCGGCCTCGGCTCGCACACCTACAACCCGGTCCACGGCGCCACCGCGAACGCCTACGATCAACGCAAGTCCGCCGGCGGTTCGAGCGGGGGCGCCGCGGTGTCGGTGGCGCTGCGGATGCAACCGGTGGCCGACGGCAGCGACGACGCCGGCAGCCTGCGCAACCCGCCGGCCTTCAACAACCTGTTCGGCCTGCGCACCTGCTACGGCCGCATCCCGATCGCGACGCCGGACGTGTTCGCGCCGGGCTTCGGCGTCTCCGGCGCGATCGGCCGCTCGCCGGCCGACATCGGCCTGATGCTGTCGGTGCAGGCCGGCGCCGACCCGCGCGTGCCGTACTCGATTCCCCAGGACCCAGGCATCTTCGCCGAGGACCTGAAGCGCGACGTCTCCGGCACCCGGATCGCGTGGCTCGGCGATTTCGGCGGCCAGATTCCCTTCGAGCCCGGCGTGCTCGACCTCGGCGTCGCCGCGCTGTCCGCCTTCGAGGCGGTCGGCTGCCGCGTCGAACACGCCGTCCCGGCCTTCGACATGGAGCGGCTGTGGCGCGCCTACGTGCTGCTGCGCGCCTGCGCCAACGCGGCGACCCTGCATCCGCTCTACGAGGACCCGGCGCACCGGGCCCTGCTCAAGCCGGAGGCCGTCTGGGAGGTGGAGCAGGGCATGGCGCTTACCGCCGACGCGGTACGGATGGCGCAGGAGACCCGCACCGCCTGGTACGAGACCTTGCGCCTCTTCATGGAGCGCTTCGACTTTCTGGTGATGCCGAGCGCGCAGGTCTTCCCCTTCGCGATCGAAGCCGACTGGCCGAAGCAGGTCGGCGGGCGCGCGATGGACACCTACCACCGCTGGATGCAGGTGGTGATCCCGGCGACCATGAGCGGCCTGCCGGCCCTCAACGTCCCGGCCGGCTTCGGCCCCGGCGGCCTGCCGACCGGCATCCAGGTCGTCGGCCGCAACCACGGCGAATTGGACTGCCTGCGTCTCGGCGCGGCCTACGACGCGGCCACCAACTGGGTCTCGCGACGGCCGCCGCCCTTGCTCGCGGCCTGATCGCAACGGCCCGGGACCGGGACGCTGCGGACGCTTTTCACGCAAGCTGGGCCGGTTCGTTGCGGCGCGGACACAATCCGTTTTTTTGCGGTCGCGAGAGGATGAAACGCGGGCGAAGCAGGGGCCGGCATGTCTATAAGATCGGTCATGAGCAATGCGGTTCGCCCTTCCTCGACGCCGCATGCGGCCTCCCTCGGCATTTCTGCCGGCCTGTTGGCCGTGCTGCTCGGTGGGACGGCGCTCGCCGCCGACCTCGGGGCGATCATGCCGCGAGCGGTGCCGAGCTTCTCGCAGGTCGACCCGGACACCTGGGTCGTCACGCTGACGGGCAACCTGCAGTTCACGCCGCGCTATCCCGGCTCCGAGGACTACACGGTCATCGGCTACCCGGCGATCGACGTGCGCCGGGCCGGCGAGCCCCGCCGCTTCGCCGCGCCGGACGACGGATTCAGCTTCTCGCTCTACGACAACGCCGTGTTCCGCATCGGCCCGACCGCGCGCTTCGTCCCCGGCCGCTACTACGGCGACGACCGCCGCCACCTCTTCGGCTTCCGCGACGCGCGCTTCGCCGTCGAGCCCGGCCTGTTCATCGAGTTCTTTCCGATTCCGTCGATCCGCACCCGGGTCGAAGTGCGGCAGGGCGTGTACGGGCACCACGGCACCGTCGGCTCGGTCGGGGCGGACTACATCCTGCCGGTCGACCAGTTCCAGTTCTCGATCGGGCCGCGCCTGAACATCGGCGACGCGTCATACGCGCGCAAATACTTCGGCGTCACCGCCGACGAAGCCATCGCGAACGGCCGGGTCACCGCCTACGATCCCGGCAGCTTCTTCTCGGCGGGCGTGCTCGGCGCCGTCACCTACACCCAGGACGCGACGTGGGCCTATACCGGCTACGCCGGCTACACCCGCATCCTCGGCTCCTCAGGCGACAGCCCCCTGGTGCGGCGCCCGTTCGGCGACCCGAACCAGTTCCTGTTCGGCCTGAAGGTCGACTACTCCTTCACCACGCGATCCTGGTTCTGACGCCGGAGGCGACCGGCTGAAGGTTCCGCGCCTGCATCGACCGGCATGATTGACCAGTGTGCCGGTCTCGGGCGACAGGGACCGATGCAACCGTTCTTTCGCGTCACGGCTTGGCTCGTGGTGGCCGCGCTCGTCTTCGTCACCCTGTCGCCGATCGGTCTGCGGCCCTCCGTGGCACCCGCCAACGTCGAGCGGGCGCTGGCCTACGGCGCGCTCGGGATGCTGTTCGTCCTCGCCTACCCGCGCCGCTGGCCGGTGATCCTCGCCGGCGTCGTCGCCCTCGCCGCGATCCTCGAACTCGGGCAGGGCCTGACCCTGACCCGCCACGGCCGCCTTTCCGACTTCCTGGTGAAGGGCGGCGCGGCGATGCTCGGCACCGTCCTCGCTCTCGCCGCGACCTCGATCGCCGCCCGCCGCACGCGCTCGTGAGCCCGAACGGTCAAGCCGCTTGCACGCGGGCGACGCGGCGGGTACAGCACGCCACCCGGTCGAACCGTCCGCCGCCCGCCTAAAGCGGGGCGCGGCCCTCCACCGGGTCCGGAGGGGTGGCCGAGTGGTTGAAGGCGCACGCCTGGAAAGTGTGTATACCGGAAACGGTATCGCGGGTTCGAATCCCGCTCCCTCCGCCAGCTTCTTCTGATAGCAAAATAACCTTTGTTCGCAGCGAGTTACGAGCGATCGCAACTAAGTTGTCCCCCAGATTGGCCCTTCAAGTGTCCCCCAAGAGCATCGGGACAAACATTCCAATCCGTTAACGATAAGTCGGGTGGACCACGAAATTCCGCTCGATTGCGCTTGTCAGACTCACTTTCGATGATCAGGATACTGGTCAGCTTCGGCTTGACAGGCGCCCCGAGAGATGCGCTTCCGCCTCGGGTGTCGTCAGCGACATAAAAAAGGGGGCAGCACGAAGCCACCCCCTTAGTTCTCGTCAGTGAGGATCGGCCGCTAAACCTTCACCTCACGGACTGGCTGGCAGTCCTGCCTGGGTTACCCCCTGGGCAGGCTGCGGCAGTGCGAGCAAACATGCTCCCACTTTCCGAACCGGTAGCGCCAGTAATTGATGACGCTAACAGGCACCGGGTACGTACAGAAAACGCGCATCGTTCAACTCCGAGACTACGGGCTTTGCCCGCTCCGGCACCGTGCCGAAGCTCTCGTGATTGCCGGTCGATACCGGGCGCCTTCCAAGAGATTACGAGGGTTCTCTCCGTCGATCCAATGCCTGCCAGTATCGGTGCGGGTAACACCTTTCCACGATTAGCGAGCTCTGCTTGCAGCTCGACCCACCGAGTGATTCGGACAGGCAAATGCATTGTGGTGCCGGCCCGCCCTCAGGTCAACAAGTGGTGTTCTGTTCGCCGGTCCCACGCTAGATGTTGTGGTCTTGCGGGCAATCCTGTGGACAACTCGCGTGCGGGCATAAGTGCTGATTTGCTTTACTAGATTTTGCTCGGAAAATTTTTGCATCCACAGGGGCGGCGAGTTTTTTCTCCCTTCGCCTCGGCGTCGAAGCGTCGACCCGCACGTTCCTCCTCCGCAGATTCAACCAATCACCGTCCGGGTACCTAACGATCCCCGTTCCGTCGCTCTGTAGGACCAACCGGGCAATCGCCACCGGCTTCCGGCACGCCTGCATCAGCATGGCGTAGCGGTCCCGTGCGATCCACGTCCAAGCCCGCTGTCCGTGCTCGGCAACGATCCGCGCGTAGTCCTCTCGGTGGACCCAAACGCTGGCGGGATGGTTCGAGAGAAGGACGCGGATAGCGTCCCCCTCGGTGATGGTGTCGTGATCCTTGCGCTTCCGCTGCATCACGCCCGTGCCGCCTCCCCGCTCGCGATTCCGTCCACGCGCTCGTTCAGCTCATGACCAGCGTGGCCCTTGACCCACGTCCACATCACGCTCTCGTGCCGTGCCACAGCCATCTCCAGCAGACGCCAGAACTCGACGTTCGCCACGGGCTTCCCGCCCGCTGCCTTCCACCCCCGGAGCTTCCAGTTCGGCAGCCACTCCGTGAAGCCCTTGATCACATACTGACTGTCCCCGAGCATGTTGACGAAGGCGCCGGGGCGTAGGGCGTTAAGCCCAGCGATGGCGGCGGAAAGCTCCATCTTGTTGTTCGTGGTCGCGGCGTCACGCCCCTTCACGATTTTCTCCGAGCCCGTCCGGTCGTTGATGAGTATGGCGCCGTAGCCACCTGGGCCAGGGTTGCCGAGGCACGCGCCGTCGAAGGCGATTGTGATGTGTCGAGGCTCTTCGGTAGTGGTCTCGTCAGACATTGGTAACCTCGTTTCTGTGTGAAGTGCCTGTGCGGGCACGATAAGGCGGAACTGTTCAGCCCCGCACAGCCTGATCCAACGCTACTCTCGGTTGCGTTGGTGATTTCATGGTTGCAATTATGGTGGCGGCCCTGCTTGGCGCGGGCTTCTCGACCCTCGTTCTGGCACCCTTCGGGGGCTGGGCCGTACTGCTCGGCATACCCGTCATAGGTAGCGTGGCGGCTCTCGCCTGTGCCGGCGTGATCTACGTCATTCGTGATCGCGACGAGGGCGCCAAGAGCGAGGCGGAGAAGCCTCTTGCGAAGCCTCTCCGCCGTGTCGCTGATGGACTGTAGCTCCCCGGCTTCTGGACCGCGATTTTGCGCATCAGGGCAGCGGAGACGCCCGTCGAGGGGGACGAGGCTTAGATGTCACCCCCCATGCGGTGCCGGTGACAGGCACCGCGACTGGGCGCACCATCGGGGGCATCGTATCGACCGCGAGACGTGGCTGAGGCATGGGCGGTTCGGTGAGCGGAGAGGTGGGCTTATGAGCCGGCGTAACGGGGGCGGTTTGTGGCGTCAGGGGAGGCGCTAGAGGGGCGGCGGCTGAAGCAGGCTGCGATGTGCCACCACGGCCTCAACGGGCGTAGGTGGCTCGCTACGGAGCCGCGTGACGGTGTTCGTGGACGTGGGCTGAGGAGCGTACACGGACGTGCCTTCGCTCTCGCCCTGGTAAGGGACGCGATCGTTCATGGTGTGCCTTAGGATTGAATGACAAAAGCCCCGGCGGTTGCCAGGGCTGCGGGTGATTGGACGGACGGTGATCAGGTCGGCGTTGCCATCGACCAACTAGGCCGGCAGTACGTTTTCCGATGTGTTGTGGGCTTCGGTAATGTATCTTGTGCCGCCGGAGGCTATCACGTCCTCGTAAGGTGCCATCGACAGGCGAACCTTCGTGGTGTCGTCTAGCAGCTTGTCCCGCCTCCACCTTGCTGCGTCAGCTTGTTGTGCGCGGGTGTTGATGTAGCGGGTGTTGATGTAGCGGGTGACGATCTGTTGGGTCACGTCGAGGATGCGACCGACTTCCGTATGTGACAGGTCGGGGAAGTGGTCACAGAGCCATGAAACGCTTTCCTGCACTGTGAGGCCATGACGACCACGGACATCCTTGAACGCCTGTAGAGCCTCCCCTGCTTGTTTGATCGTGCCCGTGGCTGCATCAGCGGCAAGCGCCTCGACAGCGTTCGACCACCGCTCCTTGATCCAGGCTTGACCATCGGGGCTGACGACATCGAAGGGGCGTTGGTGTCTGGCAGGATTGCCGGGGATGTGTTTGCCGTAGCCGCGTGCAACGACCCACTCGGCAAGGCGATGACGGCTGTGTGGCCTGCATCCTGGGACGTAGAGGAAGTCCATCTTCCTCAGGATGGTCCTCACGGTGCGTTGACCGACATGGTGGAGCGCGCCGAGTTCCGTGATGGTGATCCAATCTCCTTTGCTGCGGGTGATCATGTCCCCCGTTGATCGGTCTAGAACCTGTTCGATGTATTCCATGCGTTTCTGAGCGTGTTGTGAGCTTCGGTAATGTATCTCGTTCCCTCCCCCCCCCCGGAGGAGGCGGTGTCCGTTAGGTGAGCGATCCGAGAGCTTCGGCCATCGCCTGCCGTTCTCGTTGTCGGTGGTCGTGCTCACGGCGTTCCATGTCCGCGAGGGTGAGACCCACAGCCCCGAGAGCATCGGAGAGCCAACCTGCCAGCACCATCACGGCGCGAGGCGTCAGCTCTCGATAGGCCCGCTTGGTCTTCCCGGTGTGCGCGTTGAACCACGAACCGGCGTTCACCTCCGTCAATCCACGGACCCGACGTACGAGCTGCGTCTTGAACGAGGCATCAGACCGGAACAGTCGAGGTTGGTGGTCGATCAGGACGAAGGCCGCGAGGGTCGTCACCACCACATCGGAGGGGGCAACATGATCAGCGAGCTTGACCACCTCCTGTGCCGCCACTCGCTCGCATCGGTAGCCGGCCCTCCCTCCAGACGAAGCTGCAATGACATGGCGTGCGTGATCGATGATGGCCGCCCACCGGGCCTCGCACTGGTGCCACAGCGGGTTCGCTTCGTTCTTCGCCATGCGCGCTCGCACGAGCTTCACGAAGGGTTGCAAGCCTGCCTTGGTGATCGCGTTCTGATCAGGATGCCCGTGCCTGCGGAGGCGGGACTTATGGGTCGGACAGAAGTGTCCGTAACGGGTCGTTCGCGCGTCGCAGCCGGACGCACGGCAAGTTCGTACTGCCATGGTGATGATCCTGTGGGAGTGAGGTGGCGCGGAGCGGCGCGCTGGGATGCGGGTGACATGCAGCATCCGTCCCCCGCGAGACAGACGGTCTACTAGATGTAGTGGGTCGGACGCCCGGCGGCACAACTCCGCCGCCGAAGTTACATGCCTTCCCTACTGGTCGGGCTAATTGCATGGCCGTTTGCCGGGCCTCAGACGGCCCACGAGAGGGCGCGGCAGGCAAACCCTCCGACCCTACGTGGTTTTCGTTCCCTCGGCCCGCACGTGCTCCAGGGCGTCACAATGGTGGGGCGTTCGCGTCACGCCCGTCGCTGCGTCGGACACAAGATGTGGGAGGGTGCGATAGGTAGTGCTGTCGGCTCTACCGAGTGGTGGCCCTAATTGGCTCACCGGAAGTTCGGAAGGGCCACCGCAGCCACCGGCTCCAGCTCGGCCACACGCGCCTGGGCGATCAGCTTCTGGCCTTCCTCCTGTTGCGCCCGCTCGATGGCTTCAGCGGCCAACCGGAGTGCCTCGACGTGCGTAGGGATGCGGGGAGCCTGTTGCGCCTCCAGCTCGGCCCAACGGTCGATGATCGCGGCCCGCAGCTCGACAGAGTAGCCCGAGACGAGGATAAGGCACTCGCGCTTGGGGAGGTTGAAGCAGGGGTTCCGCTTCCCGTTCGAGGCCACGTAGTAGCCAGCAAAACTGCTTGCTACCTCCGAAGCCTTGTTGAGCAGCTTGAGCGCCCGCAACGTGGAGCGGATGTCGCGCATGACGTGGGCGTGTTCCTTCCCAGTGCGCTCCGCGATTTCCAGGCTGCTCATCGTCTGCGCGCCCTGCGGCAGAGTGGTGAGCCGATCCTCAATCCCTCCTCCGCAAAAGCTCCTCTCGCAGGACGTTCATGAAAGTGGCACCCGCGCCAAGCACTACCCATAAGGGCACGCCCACTGCCGTCCCGAGGGCCGCGATGCCGGCGCTTTGTCCGCCAAATAGAACGGCACCCGTCAAGGCACCGCCAAGTCCAAGGCGGGCTGAGGTGCTCCGGTCATCCCACGCGAGGCGTTTCGTCTGCCGACCAATGACCTTGACGACTGGCCAGACGGTCTTGCTGGAGAGAGTGAGAGCGAGTGCCCGCTTGGCCTTCTGAATTGCGGGGATGTCTTCGGCCCGTATCGCGAGCAAACCTTCGGCCCAAGCCGTGAGAGCGGTGCGCTCGGTTGGGCTAGAATTGCTTGCAATCACAACCGCGAGGCTGCGTTGTGTGTTGGGCTCGTTGGTCAAACGATCTCCAATGCTCGGCTCGATAGGCCAGTGAGAGCTATCGGGCACACCAAGGTTCTGCAAGGTGGCCTCAATCATGCTGCCAGTTTCGCCAGCACCCGTGACACCTGCATGGGCGACCACTCACCGCCCCGTGCGGTCGGGATGCCCTCCTCATTTAGCGCCCTTGCCAGGGCTCCAAGAGAGGTCGCACCCGCTGCCTGTAGGCGAGCGATGTGAGGGGCTAGGTCGGTAGCACGGGCACCCGCCTTGGCCGTCCTAGTGGCTCTACCGGCCTTGCGAGTGGCATCGGACATGACCACGCCCCGGTCACCCCCGAGCTTCTTGCCGCGCGCCTTCGCCATCTGGAGCGCCGCCTTCGTGCGGCTCGCGATCATGCCCGCTTCAAGCTCGGCAACTGATGCCATCTGTTGAAGCAGGAACCGCCCGGTCGGCCCTTCAATCTCCGGGAGGTCACAGAAGCGCACCTCGACGCCCGCCTCTAGGAGCCGGTGGAGGAACGCAGACGAGCGCGTGAGGCGCGAGACGTTCGCTACGATGAGCGGGATGCGGTGAAGGCGAGCGGTCGCCAAGGCGCGCTCCAGCTCCGGCCGGTCGCTCTTGCGTCCGCTCTCCACCTCGACGAACTCGGCCCGGATGCTCCAGTCCCCGCCGTTGAGGTAACGTGTGACCGCATCCTTCTGAGCTTCGAGGCCAAGCCCCGATGCACCCTGACGAGCCGTGCTAACGCGGTAGTAGGCGACAAAAGCACCCTGAGCCATGACCGTCACATTCCAGTCAACGAACGTTGACCAGATTGTTATGGCTTGATCGAACGGTCGTCAAGTAGGTGTCTGGCCTTGCCTCACGGCCCGAGACAGCCGAGCTTGGTCGCAGAGAGCCCGGAGCATGTCGTGAGCTACGCACAGGATGAGTTAGACGCGATCTGCCCCAGTGCTGCGCAACGTCGATTGCAGGAGCCTTCCACGACACTGGACGAGGTGCTGAGGGCGTATGCTCGATTGCCGCTGGACGATGACGACCACCGTGCTCTGCGCGACAGCTTCATCGCGAGGGTGAAGCTCGGAAGGCGGATCACTCCGATGCCGCTCGACCCGCAGTTCGAGCACGCTACCCGCGAGGACTACCTTGGCTTCGTGCAAGGCATGGCCCCTCAGGGTCTGACCTTCGTCACGGCATGGGACTTGGAGGCCAGCCTACTCATAGTGAAGACCGATGCTGGCAAAGGCTTCTTCGGGCGACAGCGAGCCACCTACGCCTGTTTCGTGAATGACATGACGGGACGGCTGGACGCGGCCGGTGTCGTGCCTTCCATACCGCTAGCGTTCGGTGTGCTGGACGGGCTCTACCGGGTTGCTGATCGGGTCGGGTAGGCGGGCGCTGGGCTGCATCCTCCGGGCGCTCGCGCGTGCCCCTCTCGTGCGCCTGGGCGTGATACAGCGCGCGATACCACGGGCGTTTCGCGAGGCGCCGAGGGGGACTTTGCCACGCAGCAAACTGTCGATGCCGTTTCACATTTTTACGGTGAGTCATTTCGTGCCGGCCGTATCCTGATACGTCATCAGATTGTGGGCTGTTGCCAGCCTTCCAGTTCGCGCCAGACCGGACATCGCCTTGCCCGCGCTCCCAGACTATCAAACCCTCATGTTGCCGGTCTTGAAGATCGCAGCCGAAGGCGAGACGACCATTCCGAAGGTTGTCGAACGCATCGCAATCGAGTTCTCCCTTTCCCCTGATCAGATGGCCGAGTTGTTGCCGAGCGGGCGCGGCATCCGTCTCATCAACAACCGGGCGCACTGGGCCAAGACTTACCTCGCGAAGGCGGGGCTGTTGGACCAGCCACGAAGGGGCGTCTTTCGTGCGAGCGGACGCGGCCTTGAGGTGCTGAAGCGCGGGTTGAAGCGGATCGATAACGCCGTGTTGGCTGACTTCGAGGAGTTTCGTTCATTCGCAAAGACCAAGCTCCGCGCGTCAGGTGATGCACCTACGGCTTCAATCACGATGCCCGTAGCGGAGGTGCTCAAGCTCGACAGCGCAGTAGCTATTGCTCCACCAGACGAGCGGATTACCGGTGCCGCTAAGGAACTGGAGGCCGAACTTCGTGGCGACCTCCTTGACCGTATCTTCGCCATTGAGCCCATAGCCACCAGAGCGCGCTTCTTCGAGCAGCTTGTCATCCGTCTACTTGTGGCAATGGGCTACGGCGGGGGGCGGGACGAAGCAGCCTTCCATACAGGTGGCCGGGGTGATGGCGGTGTTGATGGGGTGATCCATCAGGATGCCCTTGGCCTAGACCCAGTCTACGTCCAGGCCAAATGCTACGACCGCGATAGCGGGATCGGCCCAGAGAAAATCCAAGCCTTCAAAGGCGCCCTGGACGATAAGGGTGCAACGCGTGGCGTGTTCATCACCACGGCAAGGTTCAGCGAAGCGGCTCAACGATCAGGTAGGGCGAGCCAAAAGCAGATTGCCCTAATTGATGGTGAGAAGCTCGCTGAGTTAATGGTGCGCTTCAACGTGAGTGTTCAGGAGGACCGGACGGTGGTCATCAAGAAGCTCGATGAGGACTTCTTCGAGGGTTGGGCGGCCTAACTCGTCTACATAGCATCAGCGAACATCTCGACCAGCTCCTCCTTGGAGTGGTCAATGAGCTTGGTGATGAGAGCTTCTCGCCGTTGGAACGCCTTGAGCTGCTCCTCTAGCGCCGCTAGGCGGGCTCCGGTGATCTGACGGTGCGCGTGGCCGGAACGAACGTGGAACAGAACTGGAAGCCACGAATGATGTGGATCATGGGGACCAAGGGTTAACGTCGGTTAACCGGTTCGGGTCTAAGGAGTAGGTTGTCTAAACACGCGAGGGGGAAGCGGCCGGTCCCGCTAAGGCAACCGCCTCCCCGCCCAACCGTGTGTACGTCGCGGGTCCAATCCACAGCGTAGACGCGAGCGAGAGGATAAGGTCGGGTCCAAACCGGCCCGGAGGCGGCTTCCAAACCCGTCTCCCCTCTACGTTCACTCTGCCCGAGTCGGACCAATCCAATCAACTTGGATGTTTCCTTCGACTTCGGCGCCTTGTTCATAACGTGGATAGCGTTTCCGCTACGACGGTATCGCCGTGGAAGCCCGCGAGCGCCTTTCGGGCAGTCAGGTAGTTCTCAGGCCATGGCGCCCGCTGACGGGGAGCAAAACACGAGGTACGTGCTGCCGAGGTAGACACTCAGCGTGCCAGGGTCGCGCTCGTAGTCAGCCCATTGCCGGCCCCGGCGACGTGACCGTCTTTCGAACCACACCTCCCCCACGCCGCTTAGGCTCGCGAAGAAGAACCGCCCATCACACTCGATTTCAAGTCCGAACAGCTTGATCACGTTGCAGTCCCCAAGCTCGCTTCGTTGCGCGAGCGGTTGTGCTTGTCGTGGGAGGTCCCATGCTGATCAAGGGCGTATTCCTGCGGGCGACTAGAAGTCTACTGCGTCGCCGCTGATCACCACACGTGGTGGCGCGCTAAGTCATTGCTTCGATTGGCTCCGATCTATGCACCCGTGAGAAGCAACTAATTTGCAACGCCACGTCGCTAAGGCAGCTTCACGGCCTCGACACAGGCGCGCATCGCTTCGGTGGACGTGGCGCCCGCGTAACGCCCCATCGTCATGCCGAGGGGAAGTGCAACGCCGTCGAGCGTCCCATCCTCGGCCTTGTGCCCGACGACGTTCGCGATCGTCCAAGGCGTGTAGCCCTTCACGCCGCGCTCGATGCCTTCAACAGCCTTCCGCACGAACCAGCGGCGCCATGAGTGAAAATCCACGTTGGATTGCCGCTGGGCCTCAGACGCGCGTTCGTCCACTTTGAGGCGCCTTCTCTCGCGCGTGAAGGCTTGGCTGACAGGCGCTGAACGGTCGCGCTTCGATCCCTCACGCTGCTCTGAGAGGTCGTCGAACAGGAAGGCATCGGGCGCCTTTCCGTGGCACCGGGCGTTGATCAGGTCGGTGAGGCCAGGATGGGCGGGGATGGTCCGCAGGCCCGCCTCCGTCTTCGCGTCAGTCACCCGAAGGCATCCATCTGCGCAATCCCGAACCCTTAGGCCCGCAACCTCCTCAAGGCGGAAGCCGCTCAAGGCGCTCATCAGGGAAAAGTCTCGCTCCCGTTGCGTTCGGATGCCCGCAAGGAGGCGAGACACCTCCGCGTCTGTGAATGGTCGCTTCTTCCCGTTCCCGCCTTCGTGCCGCCGCTTCGGCTTCTCCAGGGACTGCTCAAGCCATGGGTTCTCGGTGGTGCCGTGGCGCTTTCTCAGCCACCGCCAATAGGACCGGAGGCATGAGAGGTCTTTGTTCGCGGTCGTTACGTCCACGCCTTGGCTGATGAACTGGTCGTGGATGTACCGACCCGCCACCCGTTGGGTGATTGCCTCCACCGCCTTGCTGGTCCGCGTCCGGTCGCACCATGCCTCAAGGCGATTGAGCGCCCGGCGGATGTCGTCCTTGTAGCCGATCGATAAAGCCTTCTCCGTAAACCAGCGGTCGAGCAGCGAGGTAAGCGGAGTGTGCTCCCCAAGCGCGACAGCGGCGAAGGTCTGCGCTGCTTCGTAACCGTGTTGGCGCTCGATAGCGTCCACCGTCTCGGTGAAGGCATCTTCCTCAGGATCGTATCCGTCATCCTCAGGGCCGGTGGTGTCCATTCGGAGCGCACCCGTGTCGCGAAGGCGCTTCACCTCCATCGCCTCAGCGACAAGGTCCGCCTTAACGATGCTTGCCTTGTTCCCCGTAAGGGACGCTCGAAGGCGCCGGATCACGTCCACCTTCTCCCGCTCCGCCTCTAACGGGTCAGTGGTGTTCAGCACCTCCTTGAGCTTCGTTCGGCCGACTTTCGCGACCATTGAAGGTGGCACGCGGATCACGACTCGTATGCGGTTGCCGTGACGTTCGAGGTGCATCCCGAGCTTGTTCGAGGCCATGACCGGAAGGGGGTTACGAGGAAGGTGTCCCCCAGCAAATCCCCCAATGTGTCCCCCAAATCAAGCCTGAAAAGCCCAACGATCTCCGTGGTTCAAGGACTTAGGTCGCCTCAGGCGGATGGTCCCGCTCCCTCCGCCACGAACCGCTGATCGTCTCGCGTTCGCTCGGCACTCGACTTTCAACCCAGCTTCCATCGATCGCGTCGGATCCGCCGTCCGCTTCCGTCGGCGCACGCCTCTCGTCGGCCTGTGCGCGTCGGCAGCGCGGTGTGGTAGGCAGGCCGCCGACTCGGCACCGGCAGGTCCGTCGACCGAAGAGGGAGGACATAGCGTGCGCAAGGCAAACACCGCTCCGGCGGGCATCGTAGTGGGAGCCGTGTGGCTCCTCGCGGCCGGCGTCTCCCCGGCGCAGGCGCAGCTGGATACCGTGAACACGATTCCCTGTGCGCAGGAGGGCGGCGTCTGCCGGATGCCGCATCCGACGAACGTGTATTACGGCGTGCCGGGCAAGACCAACGGCCGCCCGTTCCCGCAGGGCGGCGTCATCGCCTGCAACACCCAGACCTTCGGCGATCCGGCGCCCGGCCAGCGCAAGAGCTGCTGGTATGCGCCGAAGCTCGTGGACAACCGCCGCGGCAATTCCGGGGGATACGGCGGCTATGGCGCGGACGACCGCTCGGGCTACCGCGGGCGCGACCGCGACTACGACCGTCCGACGCGTCGATCGGAGGAATACGACGCGCCGCGCCGGCGCTATCGCGGCGAGCCGGACGACGACGAGTAGGGATCGCAACGCCGTCGGCGTTCCGCGATCGGCAGGAAAGTGCCGATCGCGGAGGGCCAGGTGCGCTGGAGCACCACGCCGCGGCCGTGTCGGGCGCAGGAAACATTCGTGCAATCCGCGGTGCTTAACCGTCGGTGCGATCGGTGACCTGACGACGGCGAGGCAGCACACATGACGACCGCAACCCGGCTCCTGCACCTTCCCGTCGTCCTCGTGGCCCTCGCCTTCGCCGCGACGCCCCTGGCGAGCCCTCTCCTCCTGGCGCTCGCCGCCTTCGCCGCCGGGCTGCTCCTGGCCTATCGCTGCCTCGCCGACCTGATGTCGGCGGAGCACGAGACCACGGTGGGCCAGACGGTGTTCCGCCACTACCTCTGAGCGAGGAACTCTGGGCCGGGCTACGACACCGCGGTGAGCTTGTCGGCCATCGTCTGCGCCTTGTCCCGGCGCGACGAGAACGCCATCGTGAAGAACACGCGCTGCACGCCGAGCTCGGTCAGGCGCGCCTCGCACATCTCGATCAGGCGGCAGATGTCGGCGAGCTCGCCCTCGATGTTGGTGCCGTTGGCGTGCATCTCGGCGTTCAGCCCGCTCGTCTCCAGGATCGCCTTGATCTCGCGGACGTAGGACGACACCGAGGGGCCGACGCCCATCGGCACGATGCACAGATCTGCAACAACCTTCATGAACTTGTCCTCGGTGGCGAACCTGGGGTTATGTCCGGCGGCGTCGCCCGCTACATAGCGAGCCACAATCCGGGAAGCCGGCCCGGTGCCGTTCTGGCCGAACCGTGCCGCGTTTCCCAGCCCGACCCCGCCTTTGCGATGGAGATCTCCGTGACCGACACCAAGCGCCGCAGCACACTGGCGGCCGTCGCCGCGGTGGCGCTCGCCTGTCTCGCCGGAGGCGCCGAGGCAGCCCAATGCGGCAACTCGGCCGCCGGCTTCGAGGCCTGGAAGTCTCAGTTCGCCCAGGAGGCCCAGGGCCGCGCCAGCGCCGCGAGCCTCGCGGCGCTCCGCGAGACCAACTATTCCACGGCCACCATCTCGGCCGATCGCGGCCAGAAGAGCTTCAAGCTCTCGCTCGACCAGTTCCTGGCGAAGCGCGGCGCGACCACGATCGTCTCCCGCGGGCGGGCGCTGAAGCGCCAGAACGCGGCCCTGTTCGCGCAGATCGAGCAGCGCTACGGCGTCCCCCCGGGGCCGCTCCTGGCGATCTGGGGCATGGAGACCGGGTTCGGCGCCGTGCGTGGCAACGTCAACACGCTGTCGGCGGTGGCGACGCTGGCCTACGATTGCCGTCGGTCCGCCTACTTCACCGACCAGCTCTATGCGGCGCTTACCCTCGTCGATCGCGGCATGCTCTCGTCCAGCACCCGCGGCGCGGCGCATGGCGAGGTCGGGCACACCCAGTTCCTGCCGAAGAACGTCCTGACCTACGGCACCGGCGACCTCAACAACGTCGGCGCGGCGCTCAGCTCCACCGCGAACTTCCTGAAGGGCCACGGCTGGCAGGCCGGCGCCGGCTACCAGCCCGGCGAGCCGAACTTCGCCGCGCTCCAGGGCTGGAACGCCGCCACGGTGTACCAGCGCGCCATCGCCCAGATGGGCCGGCAGATCGACGGCGAATAGCACCAGCGCCTGTTCGCACCGCCGCGGCGATGAATCAGGGCCGAGAACCGCCACGATTCATCCTCGGTCAACCATAATCCCGCCCCGGAAAAGCCGGGCAGGCTGGGCCTTTTGCCCTTTCGGCCGATCGGGCCGGGAGGGTGCCGGTCCGACCGCACGCACGGACGCGTCCGGCGACAGCGGCTCGGGATCGACGGCATCCGTATCGAAACGGGCGCCGTCCTCATGGTTCGAGACCCCCTCGCAGAAGCCCCTTCCGCCCAAGAGCTGTTCCCGGCGCAACGCCATCGTTCGAACGCCGGCCTTCGGCGCCTCGCCCTGAGGGCGGCATCGGTCGCGGCGATCGCCGCCCTGGTCTCCGGGAGCGTCGTCCTCGGCGGCCTGCCGCGCGGGCCGACAATCACCGAGGCGCTGGTCGCCTCGACGGATCCGGTAACGAGCGAAGCGGCGGGGGAGCCGGCTCCGACGCTCGGCGCGGAGGCCCGGCAGCGCTGGCGCGAAGCGCTGCTCGAAGCCTTCCCCGACTGGTCCGCCGGGCAGCCGCAGGCCCCGTCCGAGCAAACATCGCCCGAGCAGGCGTCCCCCACCCCGTTCGCGCAGCAGGAGCCGGCCCAGCAGGACCCGTCCCCAGCGACGCCCGGCCTTCCGGCTCAGATGGTGCC
>NZ_VRUT01000001.1:0-111207 GCF_008039465.1 Methylobacterium sp. WL120
TTCATGCCAGCCTTCTCCGCTTGGCCGGCTGCGCTCGCCAGACCAGCTCCGCCGGCCAAGCTACCCGTGGCGGAGCGGCCCACCGTGCACTAACTTTACCCTTGGACCACCTCGTGGGGGCCGATCAGTTCTACACCGACATGCGCAAGCGGAAGCGCGAGGTCGAGGACGCCGATGGCGTTCACGCCAGCAAGCTTACGGCGCTCCCCGATCAGGAAGGCGTCGTGAACCTTCGAAGGCTTCGTGAAACGCTCGACCGTATCCCGGAGGCGCAACGTTCGGCGCTGCTGCTGGTCGGCGCGGAAGGCTACACCTACGAGGAGGCCGCCGAGCGGCTCCAATGCGCGGTCGGAACGGTGAAGAGCCGGGTCAGCCGGGCACGGGCATATCTATCCGAGACGCTCGGGCTCGGCGGCCTGGACAACGCGAACGTCGCCGCTTGACCCGGCCGTCAGGGCGTTGCGCTTGGGCGGGATCGACCGGCACCCTCATGTGGGAAGT
This sequence comes from Methylobacterium sp. WL120, assembly GCF_008039465.1. Taxonomy (NCBI): domain Bacteria; kingdom Pseudomonadati; phylum Pseudomonadota; class Alphaproteobacteria; order Hyphomicrobiales; family Methylobacteriaceae; genus Methylobacterium; species Methylobacterium sp. WL120. The sequence continues at coordinate 502 of NZ_VRUT01000001.1, forward strand.
TTCGGCAACGCGCCGAGGTGTGGCGGTTATGGCATCGACGCATCGCGAAAACCTCTCCTTGCTCTGAGGCGAGAGGATTTTACGAATGAACAGAGTCGCCGCCGTGCTGCTGCTAATCTCCGTGGGTCTCGGTGCCTGCCAGGGAACGACGTCTACGTCTCTGCCTACCGCCGCGATGCAGGAGGACCTGACACGGCTTAAGGCCGACCGGGATGCCCGTCGCATCTCCTACACCGAGTGGGCCGAGCGGACCCGGGCGGCTGCGCGCTCCACCGTTCCCCTCAGCCAGGAACAGGAGGCGGCGATGGAATATCGCACGCAGCTAGCCCGACGGGTCGATGCGGGCGATCTCACCGAGGCTCAGTTCGACCAGGAGAGCGCTCGTACGCTGCAGCGGCTGAAGGGCGGCAGGACCTCTTCCTGATCCGCATGTTCCGCGGCAGGCTTCTTCAGCTTGGTCGTGATCACCGGGCACCACGATGACGATCTCGATTTGAAGCCGTTCCCCGCGGTTTCGCGGGCATGAGCGGCTTCGGCACGACTGCTCATGAGGTCGGGGCGACCGGCAAGGGTCCTAACCCGCAAGGGAGGGCTCGATTACCCGATGGCGCGGCACCTGCGATGGCTACCTGGCCGCGATGGCCAGCGACAGGAAGTAGGCGAAGTAAACAAGCATCATGACGGCAGCGACACCGTCGAGGAGGTAGGACGGTACCTTCCGGTATGGGCCATCCTGGTGCCGAGGGCGGTCGCCTCAGTCATCGTCGATGTCGGGGGCGTGATCGTCCAGGCCTCGGCATGCCCATCCCGGGGCGCAATGGATCGGTCGCGTCACCAGACCCATACCGGGCCCGTCGATCCGACGTCATGCCAGCGATGTCCTGGCCCAGTCCGGAGCGATCACGCGGGTCGCTTCACGAACCCGATGTCGGCGGCCACGGACTTAAACCGCTCGGGCTCGCGCTCCTTCCGCTCGGAGTAGCGGTTGACGAGATAGTCGGCCCGCTCCCGGGTCAGGAGGGTGAACCGGAACAGTTCCTCGCAGACGTCGACGACTCGGTCGTAGAGCGGCCCAGGGTTCATCCGGCCGTCCTCGTCGAACTCCTTGTAGGCCATCGGGACCGAGGACTGGTTCGGGATGGTGATCATCCGCATCCAGCGCCCGAGCACGCGCAGGCCGTTGACCGCGTTGAACGACTGCGAACCGCCGGAGACCTGCATCACCGCCAGGGTCCGGCCCTGCGTCGGGCGCACCGATCCTTCCGACAGGGGGAGCCAGTCGATCTGGCTCTTGATGACCCCGGTCATGGCACCGTGCCGCTCGGGGCTGACCCAGACGTGGCCCTCCGACCAGATCGAGAGGTTCCGGAGTTCCTGAACCTTGGGGTGATCGGCCGTGGCGTCGTCGGGCAGCGGCAAGCCGCGCGCGTCGTAGATCCGCACCTCGCCGCCCATCGCCTCCAGCAAGCGCGCGGCCTCGTAGGCTAGGAAGCGGCTGAACGAGCGCTCCCGGAGCGACCCGTACAGGATCAGGAAACGCGGGGCATGGGTGAATGGCGTGGCCACCGCCAGGTCGGCGCTCGTCGGGACGACGAAGTGCCCCTCGCTCAGGTTCGGCATGCCATCGGCGAAGGGCTGTCGGGGCTTGTCCAAGACGTCTCATTCCTCTACGTTTCAACGATGGTTGAGATATTGACATCATGATGGACGAACGGCAAGCCGTCGCTGCCTTCGCGGCGCTCGGGCAGGAGCACCGCCTGCGGATCGTGCGCCAACTCGTCACCGCCGGACCTGACGGGATGGCGGCAGGCATGCTCGCCGAGGCAGTCGGGGTGTCCGGCACCAACCTGTCGTTCCACCTGAAGGAGCTGAGCCATTCCGGCCTGGTCACCTCTCGGCGCGAGGGCCGGTCGATCATCTACAGCGCCGCCTACCCGGACCTGTCGGAGCTCATCCAGTTCCTGATGAGCGACTGCTGCCAGGGCCGACCCGAGGTCTGCGGCCCGGCCATCGTCGCCCTATCCGCCTGCTGCGAGGGAACCGCCTGATGGACGTCGTGATCTACCACAACCCGGATTGCGGCACGTCCCGCAACACCCTGGCCCTAATCCGCAACGCCGGCATCGAGCCGCACGTGATCGAGTACCTCAAGACGCCGCCGAACCGCATCCTGGTCCGCCAACTCGCCGAGCGCGCCGGCGTCACGGTCCGAGATCTCCTGCGGGAGAAGGGGACGCCCTACGCCGAGTTCGGCCTCGCCGACACGTCCCTGTCGGACGACCGGCTTCTCGATGCCATCGAGGCACAACCGATCCTGTTGAACCGCCCGCTGGTTGTGAGCCCGAAGGGCGTCGCCCTCTGCCGACCGTCCGAGGCGGTCCTCGACCTCCTGCCGGCCCAGCAGGGCGAGTTCGTCAAGGAGGACGGCGAGCGCGTGGTCGACTAGCACGGGCGCCGCGTCGCCACCGCCTGATCGCTACACGTAATCAAGAACAAGAAACGGTCCCGATGCTCGCGCTCGCCATCTTCGTCGTCACCCTCGTCTTCGTCATCTGGCAGCCGAAGGGGTTCGGGATCGGATGGAGCGCCCTGATCGGAGCCGCGGTCGCGCTCGCCACCGGGGTCATCCACCCCGGGGACATCCCGGCGGTCTGGCACATTGTCTGGGACGCCACCTTCACCTTCGTCGCCCTGATCATCATTTCGCTTTTGCTCGACGAGGCGGGCTTCTTCCATTGGGCGGCCCTGCACATCGCCCGCTGGGGCGGGGGGCGGGGGCGCCTGCTGTTCCCGCTGGTGATCCTGCTCGGGGCCGCCATCGCGGCGGTGTTCGCCAATGACGGCGCGGCCCTGCTGCTCACCCCCATCGTTCTGGCCATCCTGCTGCGCCTCGACTTCAAGCCCGCAGCGGCCCTGGCCTTCATCGTCGCCTGCGGGTTCGTCGCCGACTCCACCAGCCTGCCCCTGGTGATCTCGAACCTCGTCAACATCGTCTCGGCGAACTTCTTCGACATCACCTTCAGCCGCTACGCCGCCGTGATGGTGCCGGTGAACCTCGTGTCTCTCGCCGCGACCCTGGTCGTGCTGTGGCTGTTCTACCGGCGCGACCTGCCGGCCACGTACCCGGTGGCCGAGCTCGAAGCGCCGCGGCACGCGATCAAGGACCCGCTGGTGTTCAAGGCGGCCTTCCCGCTCCTGGCCCTGCTGCTCGTGGCCTACTTCGTAACCGCGCCGTTCGGCGTGCCGGTCTCGGTGGTGACCTGCGCCGGCGCCCTCGTGCTGCTGGCGTTGGCCAATCGCAGCCGGGTCATCCCGATCCGCAAGGTGCTCGCCGGAGCTCCCTGGCAGATCGTCCTGTTCAGCCTCGGCATGTACCTCGTCGTCTACGGGCTGAAGAACGCCGGCCTGACCGATTACCTGGCTCAGGGGCTGACCTCGCTCTCGGGTCACGGACCGTTCGTAGCCACCATCGGCACGGGGGTCGCCGCCGCGATCCTGTCGTCGATCATGAACAACATGCCCAGCGTGCTGGTGGGCGCGCTTTCGATCCAGCAGGCCCCGGACCTGTCGCCCCTGATGCGGGAGCTGATGGTCTACGCCAACGTCATCGGCTGCGACCTCGGCCCGAAGTTTACGCCCATCGGGAGTCTGGCGACCCTGCTCTGGCTGCACGTCCTCGACACCAAGGGCCAGCGCATTACCTGGGGCCAGTACATGCGCGTCGGCTTGGTCATCACCCCGCCGGTCCTCCTGGTCAGCCTGGCGGCGCTGGCGCTCTGGCTGCCCGCGCTTGGTGCCGGGTAGCCATCCGATGGGCGCGGCGCGGCGCTGAGCCGTGATCTAGGACTTGGGAGTCATCCAAGTTCTCACCTTAAGCTCCTCTTGCCCGATGGGCGGGCGAAGGTGCCGGCGCGCCATTCCTTTCAATGGGCATCAGGCCCGGGTTTTGTACTCGACCGCGAGAGCGCACGTGCAAGGTCAACGACGCGTCGTCGGTCATCCGGGTCTTCGATGTCGAGCCAAGCGAGAACCAGTTCCCGCGCCCCGACCGTTTCGTGGCCGCGGCCTTGCGGGCCGCCATCGGCTAGCGCCGATGGATCGCAGCCGAGCAAATCCGCGATGCGCTTCAGCATCCCTCGCGTCCGTTCGGCCCTGTCGAGGCCGCCGTCATCATCCGTCGGCATACGCACCACTTTCCGCTAATGGTCATCACGGCGGCGGGGCGGTCGGCCCTTCGATGCAGGCGGCCGGGGACGCCATCGATAAGGGCTTCGTGAGCGCCTGCATGCCGAGCTTGGGGTGGCCGTTGCCCATCTGCCCGAACGATGGGGGGCCTTACGGCCGGACGACCATGGAAAACTTGGCGGCCAGCATCGCGCAGACCGCATCGTGGTGGCGCGTGGACCGTAGTCGTTCGAACTCCGTTACCCCCGATTGAACCTCCTCGGTGCCGCGGCGGCTGCCGAGGGCGTCGAAGCAGATGCGGGCCCGATCCACGATGGCCGGGTTGTATTCGGTGAAGCCACAAGCCGTCGAAGCCCTGCGCAGCAGGCCGTGCATCCTGAGGAAGCCGACGCAATCGACGTCGGCGGCGGTCGCGGATCGCAGGCCCGGTAACAGCAACATCACGGTAGCGAGGGCCGTCGCCGGCGCGACCCGAAGGCCCCTAGCCATCGGCGCCCGCCCGGCGACCGCCATGCGCCTCCAATTCCGGCTCGATATCACCGCGAGGTCGCCACGGAAGCCGGATATGCGCCAGGTACGGATAAACGGCCGGCAACACGACGAGGGTGAGGAGCGTCGCGGTGACGAGGCCACCGATCACCACCGTGGCCAGGGGACGCTGCACCTCGGCGCCGGCGCTGGTCGAAAGCGCCATCGGCAGGAACCCCAGTGCCGCGACCAGAGCCGTCATCAGGACAGGCCGCAGTCGCATCTCTGCGGCTCGAAAGGCTGCCTCGCGCGGGTCGAGGCCGACACGTTCGAGGTCGCGGATGTAGCTCGTCAGCACGACGCCGTTGAGGATGGCGATGCCGAAGGTGGCGATGAATCCGATCGCCGCCGAGATCGAGAACGGCAGCCCCCGCAGGTACAGGGCGACGATGCCGCCGGTCGCGGCGATGGGCACGTTCAGAAAGATCAGGCCCGCAAGCCGGATGTCCCCGAACATCACCACGAGGAGCACGAGGATCGCGGCCATGGCGGCTGGCACCACGACGGAGAGCCGGCTCGTGGCCTCCTGCAAGTTCTGGAACTGCCCGCTCCACTGCAGCGAGTACCGCGGCGGAAGGGGAACCTGCGCCTGGACCGCGGCTTGCGCGTCCCTCACGAAGCTCTGGACGTCGCGGCCGCGAACGTTGGCCTGGACCGAGATCCGGCGCTGGAGCTTCTCTCGACTGATCTGGGCCGGTCCCGTCGCCACGTCGACCGAGGCGACCAGCGAGAGCGGTACCAGCGCCTTTCCACTGCGCCCCACAGGCAGGTCGCGAATGCGGGCGATGTCGCTACGGTCGGCGGACTTCAGGCGGACCACGATGTCGGTGATGGAGTTGTCGTCGCCGTAGATCATGCCGGCGGTGCGCCCGCCGATGCTCTCCACCACGTCGAGGACGTCGCTGACGTTGACGCCGTAGCGGGCGGCCGCGGCCCGGTCGACCTGGATCGAGAGCGCCGGCATGCCGGCCTGGGCTTCGGCCTTCACGTCGGCCGCGCCCGAGACGCCTGAGACCGCGCGCACGATGGCGTCCGCCTTGTCCTTCAGCACCTTCAGGTCGTCGCCGTACAGGCTGATCGCCACGTCGCCGCGCACGCCCTCCAGCAGGTCGTCCATGCGCATCTGGATCGGCTGCGAGAACGCGTAGGACACCCCCGGCACCTCCGCCTGGAGGCGCTTGTCGAGGGCGGCGACGAGCCCCTCCTGGGTGGTCGCCGTCGTCCAGGTCGACGGGTCGGCCAGGGTGATGAAGCTATCGGTGGACTCTACGCCCATCGGGTCGGTGGGGATCTCGGCGCTGCCGGTCAGCGAGACGACCCGCTTCACCTCTGGGAAGCTTTTCAGGGTCCGCTCGATCCGGTGCATGACCTTGAGCGAGGCGTCGAGGTTGATGCCGGGCAGCTTCTCCGACGTGATGACGATGGAGCCTTCCGAGAGCTTGGGCAGGAACTCGCCCCCCAGGCGCGTCGCGAGCCAACAGCTTCCGGCAAAAAGGCCGAGCGTCACGAGGACGGTGAGGCTGGTGCGGCGCTCGGCGAGCCGAAGGACCGGCGTGTAGGCGCTTCGCGCCCAATGGACTAGGCGGGTCTCGCGTTCGCCGATGCCAGGGCCTGCCAGCACGATGGCGGCGAGCGCCGGCATCAGCGTCATCGTCAGGACCAGCGAGCCGGCGAGCGCCAGGATCACGGTGAGCGCCATCGGCCTGAACATCTTGCCCGCCACCCCTTCGAGGGCGAGGATGGGCAGGTAGACCATTATGATGATGGCCACCGCGAACAGGATCGGGCGCGCCACCTCGACGGTCGCCTTGCGGATGACCTCCTCGGCCGGACGCTCTGGGTGCTCCCCTCGGGCGCGCAGGACGTTCTCGATCATCACCACGGCGCCGTCGACGATGAGGCCAAAATCGATGGCGCCGAGGCTCATGAGGTTGCCCGACAGCCCGAACAGCCGCATCCCGGCGAACGCCATCAGCATGGACAGGGGGATGGCGGCCGCCACGACCAGGCCGGCCCGCAGGTTGCCGAGCAGCAGGAGCAGGACGACGATGACGAGCACCGCCCCCTCCATGAGGTTGTGCTCCACCGTGCGGATGGTCCGCGCCACCAGGGTGCTGCGGTCGTAGTACGGCACGATCTCGACGCCCGGCGGCAACTGCGGGCGCAGGGCCTCGATCGTCTGCTTCACGGCCACGACCACGGCGCTGGCATTCTCGCCCTGCTGCATCATGGCGATGCCGACGACGGTCTCGCCCGCCGCATCGTGCGTCACGGCACCGAGACGCACCTTCGGGGCTTCCACCACCTCGCCCAGGGTCGCGACCGTCACCGGCACGCCGCCGGGGCCGGTGGTCACGACGATGTTGGCAAGGTCCTTCGTATCCCTGGCGAGCCCCAGGCCGCGGATGACCTCCTGCTGGTCGTTGTGCTCGATGTAGGCGCCGCCACGTGCGGCGTTGTTCTCGCCAAGCGCCGTGTAGACCTGAGCCATGGTCACGCCGTAGCGGTGCAGGCTCTCGGCGGCGATGCGGACCTCGTAGGTCGGCATCTGTCCGCCGTAGACGTTCACGTCGGCGATGCCGGGGGTCAGCTTGAGCTTCGGCGCGATGGTCCATTGCAGGATGCGCTTCAGCGCCATCGGCGAGTAGCCCGGCCCCCGCACCTCGAACTGGTAGATCTCGCCTAAGCCCGTCGCCATCGGCCCCATCTCGGGATCGCCGACGCCGGCCGGCATCATGGTCTTGGCCAATGGCAGACGCTGGAACACCTGCGAGCGCGCCTCGGTGATCGACATGGCGTCGTCGAAGGTGACGTAGACCGCGGAGACGCCGTAGCGCGAGGTCGAGCGGATGCCCGACAGGCCCGGCGCCCCGGCCATCGCGTTCTCGACGGGGAAGCTCACGAGGCGTTCGACCTCAAGCGGGCCGAGGCCCGGCGACAGGGTCAGGACCATCACCTGCTTGGGCGACACATCCGGGACCGCGTCGATGGACAGGCCTTCGAGGTTGACGATGCCGCCGACCGCCCCGGCGAGCGCCAGGATCACGACGAGCCAGCGGCGGCGGATGAGGAGGGCGAACCAAGCGTTCATGGCGGCCTTAGTCCGTCGAGCCGAGGAGCGCGCGCATCAGGATGGCCTTGAGGCCGAAGCTTCCCTGCGTCGCCACCGTCTCACCCGCCGCCACGCCGGACGTCACCTCGACCCAGTCGGCGCGCTGGATACCGAGCTTGAGGTCCCGCTTCTCGAAGCGGTCGTCGCCGGTCCGCACGAAGGCGATGGGACCGCCCTCGGTCTGCTGGATCGCCGCGGCCGGAACCGTGACGCCCTCGCGCCCGAGGTCGGCGGCGATCTCGACGGAGACGAACATGTTGGCGCGCAACGTCCCGTCCGGGTTCGCGATCTCGATGCGGGCGGGGGCAGTATTGGTCGTCGGGTCGATGGCCGCGTTGACCGAGCGTACCCGTCCCTCGAAGCGGGGATGGGCCGTTACCGGGGCCTCGATGGTCGCCCGGTCGCCGGCCTTCACAGTGGCGATGTCGTGGCCGTAGAGGTTGGCCAGGACCTGGATCTGCGAGGGGTCCGCCACCGTGAAGGCGTCGCGGTTGGTGTCGACCACCTCGCCCAGGGTGATCCCGGCTGCCGTGACCACGCCGTCGATGGGCGAGACGATGGCGCTGGTGCCGGGGGCCTGTCCGGGCGCGGGGGCGAGACGCTCGTATTGCGCGCGGTAGAGGTCGACCTGCGACTTGGCGGACAGGGTCGCGGCATGCGCCTTGGCGAGGTCGACCTGGCGCCGGTCGACCTCGGCCTGGGCGACGCCGCCGATCCGGACAAGGTCGCTGCCGCGTTTGAGATTGATCTCGGCGACCTTCTCCGTCGCCTGCGCCTCGCCGAGGCTGGCCTGCGCCGCGGCGAGGCCGTTGCGCGCATCGAGAACGCCGGAGGCATCGAGGGTGGCCAGCGTCTGGCCGGCCTTCACCCGGTCGCCGGGCTGCACCGAGAGGCTGAGAACCCGACCCGAGGTGCGGGGCTTCAGGCGGGTGACCCGACGCTCGTCGAAGGCGACCATGCCGGGGGTTCGTACGGGTAGGATGATCCGGCGGGTCTCGGATTGCCCGAAGGCCAGTCCGAGGCGGCCCTGGCCGTCGGCATCGAGCCGGACGACGTTGTCATCGGTCGGCTGCTCTGAGGCGGCAGGGGTCGTCGTCGGAGTATCTGGCGCCGCCGGCGCCAACCCGACCGTCTGGAGAAGCGGTTCGACATAAGGCCGGACAGCGTCGCGATACCACCAGCCGGCCAACCCGAGCGCGGCCAGACAAACGACCAAGACCCACCGCGAACGGAACCCGATCCTCGTGGATGCGGGACCGGGTGCCTCGGAGCCGATGGGTGTTTCCGTCGTGCCCGATGCAGCGGCATTCACCGATGCGCGTACCCCGCCACGGTCGACGATCTCGGCATCGCCGGTCCCGGGCATGTCGGTCTCCGCCTCCCTCAGCAAGATATCGGTCCAAACCAGATTAGAGCTATTCTAAGACATAGGGCGTGCGACCGCACCCGCCATTAAATTCGCGTTCACACTCGTGGTCCCGAGGCCGGCTCCGAACCACATCATGCAACGGGACAGGGGCGTAAGCCCGGGAGTGGACCGGGTTGGCGAAGCTGCTGCTGATCGAAGACGACGCCGCGACGGCCGAGGAGATCCTCGCCGACCTGCAGGGGCGTGGGCATGAGGTTGCATGGGCTGCTACCGGGCCCGCAGGCGCGGATGCGGCCCGTTCGGGGATCTGGAACGCCATCCTCCTAGACCGGATGCTTCCCGGCCTGGACGGGCTCACCCTGTTGCGTGACCTGCGCGCCGCCGGAGACCGGACGCCCGCACTCGTCCTGAGCGCGCTCGGCGACGTCGATGAGCGCATCCGCGGCCTGCGCGCCGGGGGGGACGACTACCTCGGCAAGCCCTTCGTCCTCGCCGAACTCGCGGCCCGGATCGAGGCCTTGCTGCGGCGGCCGACGGACTCCCGCGAGACGGTCCTCAGGGTCGGGACCTTGGAGCTCGACCTCATCGCCAGCACCGGTCGCAGGGGCGTGCGCGATCTCGACTTGCTGCCGCGCGAGCTCAAGCTGCTCGAATACCTCATGCGGCGGCCAGGGCAGGTCGTGACCCGGGCGATGATGTTCGAGGAAGTCTGGAACTATCGCTTCGCGCCTAAATCCAACCTCATCGACGTTCATGTCGGACGCCTGCGCAGGAAGCTTGAGGCCGAAGGCGAGCCGATGCTGATCCAGAACGTCCGGGGAGAGGGCTTCACCCTGACCCCCGATGTCTAGGCTCGTCCGTTCCTTCGCGTTCCGGTGGGCCCTGGGCATCGCCCTGTGGTCGACGCTCCTCTCGCTGCTGCTCTTCGCCTTCGTGTACTGGCAGACCGCGGCGTTCATGCAGGACGAGCTCGCCGAGGTCCTACGCCACGAGGCCCGGTACGCCGCCGGGGATACGGCCAAGGCAGCCACTCGCATCGAGACGTGGGTCAGCGAGGACCTGCACAGCGTCCACTTTGCCGGCCTGTTCGGTGCGGATGGCCGCAAGCTTACCGGCAACCTCGACGCCCGCCCACCGGAACTGCCCCTCGACGGCGAGGTCCACCGGATCGGCACGCAGGTGGCCATCGCGGGACGGCGCCTGCACGAGGAGCTCTGGTCGGCCGCCCGGTCCCTTGAGGACGGGACCGTGGTGGTCGTGGCCCACGATACCGACGAGATCGACCGCGCCAAGGCCACGGTGATCCGGGCGCTTGGCCTCGCCCTCGTCCCGACCCTGGCCTTCTCCATCCTCGGAGGCGTCCTGCTCGCCGGACGCGCCCGGCGACGCTTGGCATCCACGGAGGCGGCGGTCGCGCGGGTGATGCGGGGTGACCTGCGCCAGCGCCTGCCGGTCGGCGATGCCGGGGACGAGTTCGACCGTCTGGCACGGGACGTCAACGTAATGCTCGACGAGATCGAGCGCCTCATGGAGGAGGTGCGCGGGGTTGGCGACGCCGTCGCCCACGATCTCCGGACGCCGCTCACGCGCTTGAGGCTGCGTCTTGAGCGAGGCCGGGATCAAGCCCGCGACGTCGAGGACCTGCGGCAGGCGGTGGACCAAGGGCTGATCTGGATCGACCAGACGTTGGAGATGGTCACGGCGGTCCTGCGCATCGGCGAGATCGAGCACGGACGGCGCTGCGCCGCCTTCGGCCCGGTCGACCTAAAGCTCGTGGTGAGCGAGGCCGCGGAGTTGTTCGAACCCTTGGCCGACGAGAAGGGCATCGCCCTCGGCATCGGCATCGAGGAGGGAGCGTCTGCGGTCCGGGGCGACCGCAGCCTCATCTTCGAAGCAATCTCGAACCTCCTCGATAACGCGATCAAGTTCACCCCGACCGGGGGGCGCGTCGGTATCGGTCTCGCCTGGCGCGACGGCGTCGCTGTGGTGTCCGTAGAGGACACCGGTCCGGGCATCGCCGCAGGCGAACGCGACCACGTCTTCAAGCGCTTCTATCGTGCGGAACGTGCCAGGCAGACAGAGGGCAACGGGCTCGGCCTCGGCCTCGTCGCGGCCATCGCCAAGCTGCACGGATTTCCTCTCTCCGTTGGCGACGGTTCTCGCGGTGGATGTCGCTTCGAGATGGCATGCCCGACATCAGAGTGCCATGCGTCGGTCATGGGATGATCGACCAGCCTGCCTTCGAAAGCCGTCTCTAATCGAGCCCGGCCCCAAAGGTATCGCATCATGAGCGAAGGCCGCGGCTTCCAGGACGGATGCCACGTCCATCGCATCTCAGGCCATGACCAACCCGACCTTAAATTCGGTGTCATTTTCGAACGCTTCTAAACTGCGCTCGTTCTTGATGTACACATCGCCCGCCCCGGGCTTTGCCGCCTCCAAGGTCAAATCGGCACCTCATGAAGAACGCCCGTTTCCTCTCGGCCATGCTCCTCCTCGGCGCCCCCTTGCCGCTTCCCGTCCTCGCCAACGGAACGCCGACGGCCCCGAGCGCGATGAAGGCCCTCTCACGGATCGACCTCGCCCAGGCCGACCAGCCGACCGCCAAGAGCACCGACGACGTCCGCGGTTCCTCGCAGACCAAGACCACCAGCGCGCAGCCGGTCGGCGCCTTCCCGACCAACGAGATGACGACGCTTCCGGTCATCGGTCTCGACGGCGACGCGGACGCGATCAAGAAGGACGTCGCCGCCCTCCAGCAGACCCTGACCGAGCTGCAACAGCTCCAGCTCCAGACTAAGCAGGCGCACTGGAACGCCTCCGGCACCTTGTACTACCCGCTGCACCTGCTCCTACAGGAGCACTACGAGGGTTTGTCCAAGTACGCCGACACCATCGCGGAGCGCCTGCTCGCAGTGGGGGCCTCGGCCGACGGGCGCGCCAACACCATCGTGAAGACCTCCGGCGTTCCCGAGATCCCCGGTGGCTTCCTCGACGACGCCCAGATCCTGGTCTGGTTCACCAACGCCTACAAGCGGGTCGGTGAGGAGGTGAACGCGGCCATCAAGGCGACGGAACAGGTCGACCCGACCACCTCCAACCTCCTGCAAGAGGTCGAGCACGGCGTTGCCAAGTACCAGTGGCAGATGCGCGCCCAACTCCAGCGCACCAAGACCGACCCGAACACGGGCTGGGACCTCAACGACAACAAGCCGGTCGACCTGCAGGGTCAACAAGCGCCGAACGCGAGCGGTAGTTCGACCAAGCCCTGAGCCGTGTTGATGGCCCTGCACGTTTCCGGACAGGGCCATCGACCGCTCGCCCTTTCTCTAAAGATTGGAATAGCTCTAATCTGATTATGGGTTGCCTCGACGCATCACGGATCTGGCGTTCCCTCACTCCGGTGCAGCGGACCATGCTGCGTCGCCTGGAGCGTGAAGGGTCGCTTCGTTTCCCCGGACCGTGGGAAATGCGCACGGTGCGCTCCCTGCTCGAACGCGGGTTCATCAAGCCGGGACCGCGCCGTGGCAACGCTCCGGGCCTTTGGTCTCTCAGCGCCAAGGGGCGTCGCCTCCTGCCGCGCCGGTCGTCCGAAGCGGCTTTGGCATCGAGCCATGTCGTCCCATCCCATGCCTCAACGGCCGTAGCGGACATGCAGCGATGAGTTCGAGCACGAGACGCGCCACCGTCGCCGGAAATCCAGGCGCGTCGGCCTACGACCGGGGCACCATCGCCCTGCACTGGCTGACCGCCGGCCTCGTGTTGGTCCTTTGGCTGATCGGCACCTTCCGCGAAGACATCCTGCCAAAGGGGGCCGTGCGCTCCGGGATCTGGTCGGCTCACTTCGACCTAGGCTTCGTCCTCACCGCCGTCATCGTCGCGTTGCCGCTCTGGAGATGGTTCGGCGGCCGCCGGCTTCCCGTAGAGGATCCGGGCGCCCTGCACATCTTGGCCAAGACGACCCATGCCGCCCTGTACGCGCTGCTCTTCGTGATCGCAGGGCTCGGCATCGCGAACGCCCTCGTGCGCGGCGTCACCCTCGCTGGGCCGCTGGCGTTACCGGCCATCGGCGACCCGGAATGGCGCCGGCCATTGACCCACTGGCACGGGGTCGCCGCCATCATCCTGATGGCGCTGGCGCTGTTCCATGCCGCTGCCGCGCTGGTCCACCACTACCTTTGGCACGACAACATCCTGCGGCGCATCCTTCCGAGCCGTGCCGCACGGCTCACCTCGGAAAGACGTTGAACGCCGTGCGCGCACCCCACGCAGAAAACCACCTTATCGACCGCATCGGATGGCTACGGGCGGCAGTGCTCGGTGCCAACGATGGGCTCGTCTCGACGGCCAGCCTGATCGTGGGCGTCGCCGCGTCCACCGCGTCCACCGGGGAGATCCTGGTGGCGGGCTGCGCGGGCCTCGTGGCCGGCGCGATGTCGATGGCGGCGGGCGAATACGTCTCGGTCAGCTCCCAATCGGACACCGAACGGGCCGACCTGGCCCGGGAGACCCGCGAACTCGAACAGGACCCCGAAGCCGAGCGCGACGAGCTCGCTGCCATCTACGTCACCCGTGGCCTCGACCGGGACCTGGCCCTCAAGGTGGCCCAGCAACTCATGGCGAAGGATGCGCTGGGCGCCCACGCGCGGGACGAGCTCGGGATCTCCGAGTTCACGACCGCGCGTCCGGTTCAGGCAGCGCTGACATCCGCGGCGACCTTCTCGTCCGGAGCGGCGCTGCCCCTGGCGGTGGCGGCAGTCTCGCCGGCCAACCTCGTGGTGTACCTCGTTTCGGGGGCGTCCTTGGTCTTCCTGGCCATGCTCGGAGCCCTCGGGGCAAAGGCCGGTGGTGCCGAGATCCTGCGACCGACAGCCCGGGTAGCGTTCTGGGGCGCCCTAGCGATGGCTGCGACCGCGGGTATCGGACATCTCGTCGGAAACGCCGTCTAAGCGCTCCTTCCGTCGGCCCGGCCCACATGCATGGAACATCGAAGCGATGCTGCGTCAGTGGATACGATAGTTGATGCAAGCTTCAGTGACGTCCTGTCCGGTCTCGACGTCACGGACGGAAATGCGATGACCCTCCATCCTGAACCGTTGCAGGTCCTCGGCGGAGATGTAGGTCTTGCTCTCAGGATCATACAGCCGGGAGCCAGCGTAGCGCCTGAGTTGCAGGATGGGTTGCGGTTTCTTTCTCGGCATCGCTTCCAGAGGGCTGGCGTCGCTAGCGGTGCGACACATTCCTTACCTTGGAATGATTACATTCTGTGATCTGGGCGTGCAATCATCGACCGGATGTTCGTACGGTTCGATCGCCTTCGTCCGCCGCCAAACCCCGCGACCAATCCGCGGGGCACTGAGCGTCATCACCCGATGAGCCTTCGCGATATAATGGTGGTGTCCTGGGCGAACCCGTAGATCCGTATCGCCCCCGTCGCGAGTTCAAGGGACTCGACATCGCCCGCGCTAAGGCCTTCGATTGCCATCACCAGGGCCCGCAGCGCGTTGCCGTGGCCGACGACCAGCGTCGGACCGCGCATCGCCGCCGGCTGGATGTGCCTCAGGTGGAACGGTACGATCCGTGCGACGGTGTCCCTGAGGCTTTCGCCGTTCGGCGGCCGCCCCTCGTACGACCGACGCCAGTCCTCGACCCGTTCAGCCCCGAAACGTCGGTAGGCGGTCACCTTGTCGAGGCCACCGAGGTCGCCGTAATCGCGCTCGTCCAGCGCTGCGTCCTGATGGGGGACGAGTTCCGCCTGTCCAAGGACACCGAGTGCCAGCGCCGAGGTCGTGACGGCCCGCGTCATGGTCGACGTGAAGGCTGCCTCGAAGCGATGCCCTTCATCTCTCAGGATCGTCCCGACCGCGCACGCTTCCCGCCGGCCCTGTTCGGTTAGAGCAGGATCGAGCCTACCCGTGAAAAGGCCGTCCGCGTTGGCTTGGCTCTGGCCATGCCTGACCAGGACTAGGCGTCGCGACGGCTGGGTCATGGCTGACAATGGGGCTTGGTGAGCGAAAGTCTTTGCTTCGAACCCCGGTCATTGGCCGCCAATGGGCAAAGCGAGCAGTCAGGAACGGACGTATGCGCCCAGGCTTTCCACAGGCAACTCGTTCGGGGACAAATCGGGGACAAATGAGTTTTTTAGCCAGCCGAAAGCCCAGTCAAAACAAAGAGTTATGATGGGCAGTCGTAGATGGCGGAGACGGAGGGATTAGACGCCAAGGTCCACTTAACCGATTCTGGCATAAGCAACCCACGGCGCTTGAAGGCTTTTGCGGTTCGCGGTAGCGGTACTTATGCGGTACGCGCCGCCCTCCAGGACCTCCGACAGTGCCCCGCAAGCCCGGCTCAGACATCCCCTACGTCGCCGCCTACAACGGGTTCTACCGCGTCACGATGGCGGTGCCCAAGGAACTGCGCGGGCAGCTCGGCAACCGCCTCGTGCGTGGCCTCGACACGAAGTCGGTAGTGCTGGCCAAGACCCGGAGCGTGGCGGTCGTCGCCGAGTTCAAGAAGCGGATCGCCGATGCCTGGGACGCCCGGGGCGGCCGGAAGCATTCGCTCGTCGCGGAGGCGTTGGAACTGCGCCGCGAGATGAAGACCGCTCAGGGCTCGTTCCTGACCCTCATCGACCACCAGATCGAGGCGCGGGCCGCGGAGATACTGAACGCCGGCCGGCGGGAGGAGACCGTCATCGACGACGAGGAGGGACCGATCATGGCCGAGTTCTTCACGGCCGAGGCGCGGCGCGAGGCCTCCGAGTACCGCCGGATCGCCTACGGGAAGCTGACCCCGATCGCGGCACCGCATCCCGACTTCATGCGGAGCCTCAAGATCAAGGAACGCTCCAAGCTCGACGAACCGCGGGCTCTGAACCTGCTGCTCGACTGGATGGAGAGCCAGCGCATCCCCCGGCACGTCGAGGCCTTCGACCGGGACACGGCCCTGGCCTTCGCCGACTGGCTCCAGGAAAGCTCGGACCTGAGCTGGGCGTCGAAGGTCAAGTATTTCGGGCGCTTGAAGGTTTACTGGGCCTGGCTGTGCAAGCGCGGCATCGCCAAGGCGAACCCGATCTACGACCTGACGATCAAGCGGGAGGTCGTCGAGGGGGAGCAGGAGGAGCGCGCCTATACCGACACCGAGGTCCAGACCTTGTTCATGGGCAAGCCGCTCGAAGGGGAGAGCATGCTCGACGTGATGGCCGTCGCTGCCTTGACCGGGGCCAGACTCGACGCGGTCATCGACCTGAAAGTCGGCGAGTGCGCCGAGGGGATCTTCGCGTTCAAGCCTCAGAAGAAGGAGACGGACGAGAGGCACGTGCCGATCCACCCAGACCTTCGCCCGATCGTCCTGCGGCGGATCAAGGGCAAGCCCCCGACGGCGAGCCTTTTCGAGGACTGGCCAGGGCCAAAGGCTCCGTCCAAGAAGCCGCGCTCCTCTTACTTTAGTAAGCGTTTCACGAGGTATTCGAGAGAAGTTGCGGTAAGAGATGAAGTTGAAGGGAAAAGAAGGTCTCTAGTTAACTTTCACAGCTTCAGGAGATGGTTCATCACGAAGATGGAGCGTGCCGGCGTCAACGGTGACTTGATCGCAGCGATCGTCGGGCACAAGAGGTCCGGCCTCACCCTCGGCCGGTACAGCTCCGGGCCCGAGCTGCAGGCCGCACTCGACGCGATCAGCCTCGTCAAGTTGCCACCGCTCGACGGCAGCCCCGTCGTCGAGTCCCGCGGGCTCAAGCCCCTGAGGGAGAGGAAGGCATGAGACCGGCTGGCCGTTCGAATCCCGACCCCTCCGCCAAACCCTAAGCGAGCCTGAGGAACAGCGGCTCGTACGGCAGAGGAAGGGCGGGGGCGGCCCCGTCTAGCGCGGGAGCGGGACGTGGGCGTACGTCTGGACGAAAGTGTCCACGAAGGCGCCGATGTCGAACTCGGGCTCGTCGGCGCCGGGCGGGGAAACCGGAGTGTCCATCGAGAACTCGAAGGCCTCCCCGGCGCCACCGGCGGCGCCCTGGTCAACGGTGGATCCGGTTTCGACGGACGAATCACCAGTTCCCTCGGGCTCGCCGGGGGCGCCGGGCGGGGCGTCGCCGCCAGCGGCGATCGCGTCGAGGACCAGGGCGCGCTGGCGCAGCTCGGCGGCCGCCTCCCGGGCGACCGTCTCGATGACGGGCAACATCCAGCCGGGAACAGGCTTGGCGCCGTTCGCCCATTGATTCAGGCGGACGCGGGGGACCGCGACGGGGCCGCGCTTTTCCAGGCGCGTGGCCAAGGCATTCTGCCACGAAGGGCCGTAGAGATACTCGCCGACCGTCATGAGCCGGCGCTGGCGGCCGGCCCGCTCCTCCGGTGTCAGGCGCTCGCGGGTCTCTGTCATAGGGCACTCCTCAGGGTCACTCGATAGGGTTACTCAGGATAACCCGTATTGCCGCCAGGGAAAGGGTCCGGGAAGAAGCGCTGGCAGGATGTGATCCCCGGGTCGCCGGACGTGGGCTGGTACACGGACACGCACCGGACGTCGCACGGATCGCCGACCGGGCGCTTGTAGTGGAGCGTGGCGAACCACCCGGGCTCGCGGCCGACATGCTGGTGGTATCGCACGCGTCCCTGATCCAGGGGGATCACCAGGGTCATGTCGTCCTCGTCGTCATCGCTCGCCGGGACGATCGTCGGGAAGGGGATGATGGAGCTGGTCCTGGGCATGGTGGATTCCTTTGTGCGAGCGCGTGGCCCTTGTCGGGACCGCCCTGGCCGAGGGCGGTCCGGAGAAGGGCCGGGGCGTGGGAGCCCCGGCTCTTGGCGGCATCAATCGAGGCGGGTCTCAAGCGATCTCGCGCTCGGAGGCAAGCTCGGCGTCGACCCAGGCGAGGTCGACCTTCCAGTCCGCGAGAGCCATCCGGAGGTCGGCGGCCCGGGCGTTGTCCATGTCGGACATCGCCCCGATGACGGATCGATGTAGGCGGGTGGCGCAGTTGTCCCGGCCCTCGATGACGTAGTCACGGTAGGCCTCTAAGCTCCCGTACTCAGCGATGACGCCAGCGCGTCTGATGGCACTCATGATGATGGTTCTCCCTGTGGATGGGCTGGGGCCCGTGCGAGGCCGGCGTTATCCGCGAAGCGCGGCGCCGGCCCCGAGGCGGGTCTCAGGCGGAGAACTTCGTCGTGGCATACGTCTCCGCATCCAGCTTGATCCGCTTGGTGAACGCACCGTAGCGCGAGCCGCAACCGTCCTGCCTCCTTGCGGCAGAGTTCGCCTCGCCGGCGGTCCGGTAGATCGGCGCTCCGTGCCTGACGACGCCGCTGAATCCGACTTGCCAGGCGTAGCGGCCAGGCTTGCTGGTCGTGGTCTTGGTCATGATGGTGGTCTCCGATTCTCGGGTGGATGGGTCACTCGGTCTGAGGCCCGTGCGAGGGAGCCAGAACCCGCGGTGCGCGGTGGCTCCCCCGAGGCGGGTCTCAAAGGACGGTGGGGAAGGGCACCATCACCGCCGGCTCGGGGAGCTCGATCTCCTCGGCGTTCTCGGCCTCGACATGAGCGACGATGGCGTCGAGGAGGGTGTCAGTGGTGGTCTCGGTGGGCTGGGTCATCGTCGTCTCCCGCTTCTTTAGGGTTACTCGCTATAGTTACAAAATAGTACCGTCGTTCTGACGGGTCAAGGCCGTATTGGCACTATTTTGTAACTCAGCGCCGTACCCCTGGGGCGGCGTTCGTGGCGGCCTGTCGCAGCAGCCTCCGGGTCTGCGCGCCCCGACGCGCGGCCTCCCGTCGACGCTCGCGCCTGGCCTCCGCGTCGGCGTCGCGTTCGAACGGATCGCGATCCGGCGGCTTTCCGTCATCGGGGTAGCGCCGCCATTTGCCGGCCCGGTCGTCCCATCCGAACGGGAGCGCGGCGGCGTCCGCGTGCCAGCGCATCCCCAGCCAGGGCGGCAGGGCGAGCGTGCCCCGGAACTCGACCTGGACGCGGCCCCCGTCGAAGACGACGACGTCGGCGAGGCAGCGCGCCGGACCGTGCCACTCGACATGCACAACGGCGATGATGGGATCCGGGATTCCCGGCCCGGTGAGCGCCCGCAAGCGCTGGCGCACTGCCTCCTCGTCGTCCGGGGAGGCTCGCTCGTATGGGATCGCCCCGTCGAGCAGGGGCACTAGGGACATCTGCGTCATGACGCGTCCTCAGCGGCGGAACTTGAGGACGGTGGCGGGCGCAGCCGCCGCGAAGGGGCCGTCCGAAGCTGGCTGCCAGGCCAGGACGCCGCGCGGACCCACGATCTCGATCATCGCGCCGCTCGCGACGAGCCGCTCCGTGTCGGCGGCAAGGTCGCTGACGAGGCGATCCAGCTTCTCCGGGGGGACAAACTTCTCGACAGACTGACGGAACCGCTCGATCGCGGTCAGGCCGTCGCCGAGGACGCGCCTGACGAAGTCAGGGTCGAGGTCGTCGACGTGGATCGTGCGCCGGGTGGGCGTCGGGGTCGTATCGGGCATTACGCTACTCGCTCGATGATGGCCCGAAGGCCGGGGGTGGACTGGGAAAGGGGGTGTCAGGCGTCGGGATCAGCTGGCGCCGAGGCCAACAGCAGGAGGCCGTAGATCCCGGCCACAGACCCCCACCACACCATCAGGATTTGAAGGGTGTCGGAGGCCTCGACGTGGGCGAGGGCGAGCCCCATCGGGCCGAGCGTGCCCGCCGCGGTGATGCGATCCACGACGAGCGGGAAGGCGTCGCGGAGGCACACGCGCAGGAATCGGACGGCCCGCTTCATGGCCGGTCCTCCACGGATGCCGGGACGTAGGCCGGCGGCAGTTCTCGCAGCCCCAGGAGCGACAGGACGCGATCGCCGGGCGCGCGCTTGCCGGCGATGAGCTTCGCGACGTGGCTCTGGTTCAGCCCGTGCCGGGCCGCCCATGCCCGCTGACCACCGGCCGCCAGTACCGCCGCCTGCAGGCATGTCCGGACGTCGTCGCCGGAGAGGGGGACGGGACGCCGGCTCACGACCGGTCCTCCCGCAGCGCGAGGCGCCCGCGCCGGTCCGTGGGCAGGCCGTAGCGCTTGGCGCCCCGGGCGATCGCCTGAGCCTGACAGGCGAACAGCTTGGCGATGGCCTTGAGCGTCAGATCCGGCTGCCGCAGCGCAAGGCGCAGCAGCGCCTCGCTCGGCATCTCGCCCTGCGGCTGCGTCGTGCCGCGAAGGCCGAGCTTCGTCGCGCGGTACCGGACGCGATTCTCATGGACGCCGTGTAGCCGCCCGATCGAGGCGTAGCCCTCACCCTGGTCGAGGAGCCTCCGAAGCTCCGCCTTCGGCGCCCTGTAGATCTCTACTGCCATGTCCGCCACCTGTCCGCGTGAGTCCACTATCGGCTTCACTGAGTCGCTAAACTGCGGTACTAAAAGCTCGCAGGCAAGGGGTAAAAGCGGTGAACGCGATTAACGATGAATCGGGAGTGAGTCCAAATGGGACCTACTGATGAGACGGTGACCGTGGTGGTACGCGTCGGCGACCACGTGAGGCCGTTGGTCGTTTGGGCAGGCGACCGGACGCAGACGGCCGACAAGCTCGTCGCCGGCTTCGAGCGATTCGAGCGGCGGCAGCATTTCCTCGACGAGGAGCGGACGCGCTTTAAGGCCGAGATCGACGTCCCGATCGGCCGAGTCGTCATGACGGGTACGTGCCGCTGGCCGCTCGACAAGGAGATCTTCTTCTCGACGCCAGACGGCCTCGTCCCGATGTCCTATGCCGACGCGATGGACCACCTCGATCCCAACCCGGTTCGCATCGCAGACCGGGCCGCCCAGCGCGTCTTGGACGCCCACGCCGACGAGGCCGGCCTGCCTCGCACGCTCACCCGATTCGTCGGCCCGCACACGCTCGTCGCGGGGGTCCAGGCGGTCGGGAATTCCCTTGCGTATGCAGAGAGATGCACGGCGCGGCAGGCCTGGTGGCGGCGGGCGACGCTGGCGGAGGCGAGGGCCTGGGACGCAGGGCGCACGTAACGCACTTTGTGCCTTGCGTGGGGCCTTGGCAGTCTGCGCTCAGAGGGGACGGCGATCGGTCGAGCCCCCGAACAGCAGCAGCACAGGTGTTACCATGGTTCGTCGTTTCCTCGCCGCCCTTTTCGCCGCCCTGGCCCGCGCCAACTCAGCGCTCCGCGGTGCCTACGGATTCCTGCACGACGCGGTCGAGGAGGCTGTCGCGCCGGTCGCGGACGCACTGCCGTGGCTGCGGGACCGCGCCGCGGATGCGGGTCAGGCCGGGGTGTCCCTCGCCGCCGGGATCCTGGCTCTGCCTGGGGCCGTCCTCAGCGGCATCCTGCCCAGAGCCACTCCGGGCCCGCAGGCCGTCGCGGACGATGCCGTCGCCCGTGACGAGTGCGGCCTGGGAAATGGCGGCGTGCACACCGCCGACCAGATCTTTGCCACCCATCACCGGGCCGCGGCCGCGGCCCTGCGCGACGGCGGAGAGGCTGCCCTCAAGCCGTTCCTTCCCTACGTGCCGGAGGGCGTCGTCACTTGGCTACGCAGTCTCGATCGTCGGGACCTCGACGTCGCCTGCCAGATCCCGCCGGCCGCGCTCGTGCGCCACGCCAATGCCAATCGCCTGTCCGAGTGCACACCGATGCTGCCGCCCCCGCTCCACCTGCAGCCTAAGGTGCCGGCGTTCGACGTCGAGGCAGTCGTCCGGGAGGCGAAGAAGAAGCTCGCCGGCCAGGCCCGCGAGATCGAGGCGATGTCCAGGCGGAACATCCGCCCCCTCGCCGAGCCGACATGGGACAACGAGCCGTCCTACACGGCGCCCCGGCCCGCGATGCACTGATAGGGGATAGCCCTGGAACGACGAAGGGCCCGCCGGGATGACCGGCGGGCCCTTTTCGTTACGCGGTGCCCTGATTGCGTCAGACGCCGATGGCCTCACGCAGGCCCGCGGTCAGGCGCTTCTCGTCGCGCAGGGCCTGACGCAGGAGCCTGAGCTCGGCCAGCGCGTCCCCGAGCTGGCCCTCGGCCGAGGCGGCCCGGCGCTCGGCGGCGCGCTGGGCCCCGCGGGCCTCCTGCAGGCGGATGGCGAGCTCCTGGACGCTGTCGACGGCGCGCTCGCGGCGGACGCGGATCCCGTCGAGGGTGCCCTGGATGGCGGAATGCATGAGGAGGCCGCCCCGCGCGAGGTTCCCGCCCACTTCGAACCCAACCTCGCTCGCGATGCCCATGTCCGCTCTCCCTCGATCCGTGAGCCCAGGAGAATCGATGGGGAGTCCCCGGTCAACGGGCGATCGGCCCCGAGGGTTAAGGCATCCCTGGCCTGTGCGCCCTTGTGCGCCCGACGTGCGCCTGTGTGCGCCCGACGTGCGCCCGAAAAAGGCTACCGAGAATTATGTATTCAGATTTCGGAAGTGATTCACACGACTCGGGAAATCGGCATTTTCCGGGAGAGCCGATTTTCAAGAAGCGCGTTACCAGGTCCCCGAGTGTCCACGGGAGTGTGTCGTCCTCAGTAGATGGGATGCTCCGGGTCTGCTGTGGAGAAATGCGTTGCATCACGGCGATCCCGCGCCGTTACGTTCTTTCAGTACGGCGCTACAGTGAACGGAAGTAACGGGGGGAGAGTTCACTATTGGCGAGGCAGCTCACCCTGGGAACGCGAAGGCGTGGACGCGCTCAGGTCCGATGCGCGATCCGGGGAGCTAGTGGCTGACCGCCGGCGTATCCTCGGCCTGGAGGCCTTTAAGCGGTGCATCGATGGTGCACGCCAATCCCGTCGCCGGGCAGGCCGGTCTCAAACTGCGGCTTATGCGAATGCCAAGCGCGTTGTGTCGGGATGCTACGAACCATCCTCGGGCTTCTGCATCGCATGTGCGAGTACCACGGGCTCGCCAGACGCCCGCATGTTGCCGCTCAGGCTCCGCATCAGGGTCAGCACCGACCTCGACCGGAGGCCGCGTTTCAAATCCCCATGGGTGTTTACTTCTCGTGCGGCAACCTCAAAGAAATAGCTTGGCCGTATGAATTTCGTATGCAACCATAAGGCGATTGAAGGATAAATCGCTTGTAGGTGCGATGGTTTGGCCTCGTTTACGCCAGCTGACGCTTTGCTCACTGCATGCGATGATTGGCGCAGGCGGGTGGTCGGGCGATTCGTCAGATGCAGTCGAATTCGGTAATACATGTCGACCCCATAGAAGATCATCTGAAGCGTAAGCTGCGGCAGCACTTCCGGGATCTTGGATTTTCGAAAGCTGACGACGGATCACTCGTCCTTCCTGGAATTGAAAAGGAACATGTGCGCCGGCTTCACGCGGCGCAAAGGAACGACCGTGTTTCCGGCAACCTTCGCTTCATTACAGAGCGCGGCGAGAAACTGCTTCCGCATTTCGCGGACGGTCGGAATATAGATCCGGCAAAGATCAAGCTTCGGCTTATTAGAGTGCCGCAACGCGGCGTCCATGCCGAAATTTTCCGCCTAGCTTCCCTAACCTGGTCCGTGCCGGTTTCGCTCGGGTTCGGCCGCAGAATGAGATATCTCGTATGGGACGACCACCACGACAAGCTCGTTGGGATCTTCGCGCTTGGTGACCCTGTCTTCAATCTAAGCGTGCGCGACAGGCTTATCGGTTGGACGGCAACCGACCGGAAGGATCGGCTCGTCAGCATCCTCGATGCCTACGTCCTCGGTGCGGTCCCACCCTACAACATGCTGCTGGGCGGCAAGGCCGTCGCATGCGCCATTCGGTCGACGGATGTATTCCAGGATTTCGCGAAGACCTACGGCGGCAGTACCGGGATCATTTCTGGCAAGTCGAAGATCGCCAAGCTGCTGGCGGTGACGACCAGCTCTTCGATGGGCCGATCGTCAATCTACAACCGCCTCAAGCTCAGCGATGAAACGTATTTCAGGAGCATCGGCTACACGACGGGGTGGGGCCACTTCCATATCAACGACTACCTGTTCACGGAGATGCGCAAGTTCCTGCGTCTCCGTGGACATCGATACGCCGACGAGCATGGCTACGGCCAAGGCCCCAACTGGCGCCTCCGTACCATCAGGGCGGCCATCGGCGAGTTGGGGCTGAACGAAGCCGTGTTGAAACACGGCATCCGACGGGAAGTCTTTTATGCACCTTTCGGCGCCAACGCCGCCGAGATCATGCGGACCGGGCAAGGCACTCTCGACACCTCGAACCTACTCACGGTGGCGCAGATCGGCGACCTCGCCCGTGAGCGCTGGATGGTGCCTAGGGCGGAAAGGCGGGACGAGTTCCGCGCGTGGGAGCGACAGGGCATCCTCGACCTGGTCCACGGTTCGGGCCGTGTCACCGCATCCGACGTAACCGACATCGCGGCAGCGGGGTGAAGGAGACCTCGATGCTGGCAGACATCAACCGTCGGCTCGACAAGCAATTCGCTGCCCTGCGCACCCAGCGCGCCGCAAGTGGACTGCCGGTCTTCGCATTGGAGCACGGCTTGAGCGAGCCGGAGATCCATTCCCTAAAGCTCTCCCTGTCCGGTGAGTTGAAGAGGAAGGGCAAGCTCGACCACACCCATTGGCTCTGCTGGATCGCCGCAGCCGCAGAGGTTGGCTACTCCTTCGACGGCGTCGAGTTCTGGACCTCCTTCGAAGGGGCGGTTCCCGGCTGGTCGACGATGGGCAGCCGCACGACGATCCGCGACTGGTACAAGCGCTTCGGCGAGCGGTTCAGTGGGATCCGCCCTGAAGGACCTTGGGCGAAACACTTTTCCATCATCGCCTGGCCGATCACACACTCTATCCTGCCGAAGGATCTCCAGTCCCAGTTCGCGCGACTCCTCTACGAATGCAGGTATCGACTCGCCAGCATCCAGGACCAGGGCGCTGACAAGATCGGCGAACTCCTACGCAAGGCTGGCCCCGATACGAATACCCGGTTCGGGAATTTCCTTGAACAGGTCAACCTGACCGGCATGCTGTTCATCGCGCTGCGCGACGAGGGCATCGGTGAAAGAGTTTTGCCCATCGAGAAGGCGACCCTCTCTCGTATCATCGGCGACCTTGAGCAGCGACAGGTCGCCAAGGAGTGGCTGCGTGAGGCCCGACGGGTGATCCGAGATGCCTGCCTCAAGCAGTCCCGTCATCTCGCGCCGGCGCCCGCCAAACCCAAACAGGGGCAGGAAAAATCCGTCGAGGCGGTGCCCATCGAGAGGCACGCTCTGCTGACCGCACGTCGTGCCGGCAATGGGGCATGGGCCCTGAGGCTGCAACTTCCCGACTTCAGGCCAGCCCTCAAGGCAGCGAAGATCGGCAATCCCGAGCTCGACAAGACGAGGATTCGGTTCTTCGACGAGAAGGGCACGTGGCGCCCCGGACGTTCGCTCATCAACCTTTCAAAGTCCGAACCCGCGATCACCCGCCTTCCGCCCACGGAACGGATCATCGACTTCGAGACCAAGACACCGACCGTTGAGCAGGCTCTCCACCGCGCCATCTCGATCCCTGGACCATCGCCGTGGCTTTTGAGGGTGCAGGCAGATGGTGTTGCCCGGCAGGTCATGGGACATCACGTTCGCGTCGGGCAGACATACGTGCTGGCGTCCACGCAACCCCTGGCCCGCACGGCCGTCGAGGAGCTCAAGCTCTGCGTCATCCGTGAGGCCGAAGGATCCAACCTCTACGAACTGAACGTACCCGACGCGCTCAGCGGCATCCGCTTGGCTGCGTTGGAGAAGGTCGGCCTCGGTTACAGCCTCGGAGCTCGCATCGACCCTGTTGGCATCGTGCCGAGCCTCGATCCCTCCACGGGCCAGTCGATCTGGTCGCCTGACGACGAAATCGTTCTCAGGCTATCGGCCGACTACGCGGTACGCGAATATCAGGTGGCCGTCGGCTCCTCGCCGGCCGTCAGAATACCCGGTGACGGGCGACCCGAGATCCTATGCACATGCGGACGCCTTCCACTCGGCCCGAGGACGGTCACGGTTTCCGCCGTGCCGATGGACAAAGGCTTGGCGGAGCGGGTTCAGACCGAGATACTTCGAACGCTCGTGCGGGCACCTCGTCCATGGTCGAAGGCACCTTCCGAGCGCTGCGGGCTGAAAGTCTCCGTTGACCCGCCCGAGGCTAGGCTCGGCGAACTCCTGGCCGGGCAGGCGCGGATCACCCTTATCGGGCCGCCGCGTAGGAAGGTTTCGGTCAAGGCGGAGTTCTTCGACGTCAACGCTCACGTTCAGGCAACCGAGCGTCTCGGAGAGCGGGAACTACCGGCCGATACGGGCTGGTTCAGGCGCGCCGTCGAGCCGCTCAATAAGGAGAAGTGCTGGGACCTTATACAGTCTTCGCCCAAGGTCGACATCGTCTTCGATGCCGGCGAACTCGGCTCCGCCCGCGTATCTTTCCGCAATAAGGTCGAGCCGCTCCGCTGGAAGGTTTCGCGCGAGCGCGGGGGTATCACGGTCCGCCTGATCGATGAGGCAGACCGGCCCGAAGAGCTTTCGGTCGAGCGTTACGACCTGACCGCGCCCGACGTGAAAGTCGCGATGTCCTCCGACGCGTGCATGGCCGGCATTCCGCTCGCGGCGGCGGGATCACTGTTCGTCGCCTTGCTCGATGGCAAGCGCTACCGCACGGTCATCGCCCTCTCCCCATCGGGGAAGTCGACGTCCCTCGGTGACTTGGCCTTAGACCCGCTCCTTGATTTCGTAGGTCAGGATCCTCGCCGGATCCCACGGCTGGTCAACCTGCAGCGCCTATGGAACGGCGCGAACTGTATGGGCCCCCTCGCAACAATCCGAAGGTGGCGAACCATTCAGGCCTTGGACGCCAGGTTGGTCGAAATTCTCTGCGGTTCCCACTGGCTGCGGGCCACCCGCGAGTTCACCGAACGGCGGGTGACGAGCGACCGGGCCCTGCAGCAAATGGTAGGAATTCCCTCGTTCGCCAGAGCCCTAGCCGAGGCGTTCGCGGGCAGGCCCGATGCCATAAGGGGGGGGCTACCGCACTTCCAGCAGGCTGCCATTCGGTATCAGGTCTGCTCTGATGCGGATGCCATCAAGACAGCGTGGCAGATAGCCATGGAGCCTGCGGCTTTGTCCTTCGCGGATCCCCGCAGGGGACGCGATCTCTTCGCGGGCATCGCCGCCAACAAGGGTCTCGCCAGGGGTGCATTCCTCGTGCGTGCGGTGACCGCCTTCGGTGCGGATCCGGTGTCACCGAAGGACGTGGCCGCATGACGATCGCCGTCCTCCCGCCCAAGGATGCGTTCACCCGGATCGCTTCATCCCTCTCCGTGCCGGATCCCGGTCAGGACGCGGAGCGAACCGTGGCCTTCGTCTGCCAGGTGATCCGCCGCGCGGCGCTCGCGGTCACGCCTTGCGGTCGCGCGGCGCTGGAAGCTGTGGCCGTCGAGGCGCTGAAGGGCTTCTGGCCCGACAGGTCCACGCTCGCCTTGGCGGTTGAGCAGGCCACCGAGGAATTGCTCGTCTATGGCGACCTCCTTGAGATGCAGGTGCCCGTGGAAGGCTCCGTACGCGCCTCGTTCGTCATACGGGCCGCCCCGCCGCACCACGTGATGCGGGGCGCGGATTCCTGCGTGATCCTCGGTCTCGGAAACGAGGAGATCACGCCGCTTCCCGCCTCGACCTTGGCGCGTGTCCATCACATCGGGGCCTTGCGCTTACTAGAGGGAGACGGCGCCTCGGAGCTAAGCACCTATCTCGCGGAAAACGGGTTTCCCGGTCTCGACCTGAAGGGCTGGCTTCGCCTGCCCCGTGAGGAAACTCCGGGGGCCTTCCTCCGGGTCTGGTGGGACAAGCTGGCGGCCCAGGACCGAAGCGGCGAGATCGAAGGGCTTCGGGTCATCTCGGTCGAGAGCAGCGTCCGCTACTACAAGGGTCGCTGGGTGGAGCCCGCGAAGATGTCAGGTCGCTTCGTCGCTCGCCGGCCCCAGGCCTTTGGGGCGGATCTTTGGTGCATCGTGGAGCTCGACGGCGGCCGTCCGGTGCGCCTCCTCGACATCACGTCTGCCGGCGATCTCCAGAGGCCCTGCGACATCGCCTGGCGGATCCAGATGGCCCAGGACGCCCTGGTCGGCAGGCGGCAGGTGTTCCGGGTGGTCCGGAACGACGACGGCACCTTCTTGGAGTTCCTCTCGCCGCTTCCCTCTTGGGCACAGCGTCGCCTGCTCGTCTCGGGTGCCCGGGCCCAACGTCCCCGGTGCCTAATGGCGTTCGCGACCAGGCCCGACGAACTGCCGAACGTCCTGCACTTCCTGAAGAACTGCCTGTGGCTCGAAGAAACGACGCACTGAGCGCCCGATGACAACCACGATCCAGCAGACCGTCGACGAACTCCGTCGGACCTTGACCGAGTATATCGAGGCCACCTACCACATCGGCCATCCCGGCATGGTGGACCAACGCCGCCGGCTGCTCGGCGAGGTCGGCAACATCCACCAAGTCCCATTCCTCGAAAGCACGCCGCGCTACGTCCCCGGTGGTCGATACGAGGACATGCAGGGCGTGCCGGCAGCGGCCAAGGAGGCTTACTGCAGGCTGGCGGACGCCTCAGATGGCGATCCCCTCGTGTTCAACCCGCCTTACAGCCACCAGGCTACAGCCATCCGGGAGACGCTGGGCAACGGGCGCAACCTGATGGTCATGACCGGGACGGGGTCCGGCAAGACGGAGTCGTTCCTTCTGCCCATCCTCGGCAAGCTCGCCATCGAGGCGCGCGACAGGCCTAAGTCCTTCCGTCGCTACGACGCGGTGCGCGCCATCGTACTCTATCCGATGAACGCGCTCGTAAACGACCAACTTGGCCGCTTGCGCCTGATGTTCGGCGACACCCGCACCGTCAAGATGTTCGAGGAATGGGCAGGGCGCCCCGCCCGGTTCGCCCGTTACACCAGCCGCACCCCCTATGCGGGCGTCCGGACCTCCGCAAAGGACGGCAAACGGCTGGCGACGATCGGAACCTTCTTCGGTGCCATCGAGGACGCCGCCAAGGCCCTTCCCGGTACAGAGGGGCCGACCAGCGAGGAGGAGAACGAGCGCGCCGGCCACCTGCACGCCGAACTATCGAAGCGGGGCAAGTGGCCGTCGAAGGAAAGCGTCTCCGCCTGGTTCGGCAAGCCAGGAACCCACTGGCCGGGCAAGAATAAGCAGTCCAAGCGCGGCGTGCTCCGCCCCCACGATGCCGAACTGATCACCCGACACGAAGTCCAGGAGAACCCGCCGGACCTCCTCATCACGAACTACTCGATGCTGGAGTACATGATGCTCCGGCCCATCGAGCGGCCGATCTTCGACAAGACCAAGGAGTGGCTGCAGGACAACCCCGAGGAGAAGCTCCTGATCGTCATGGACGAGGCGCACCTCTACCGTGGTGCCCAGGGCGCGGAGGTGGGGCTTCTCCTCAGGCGCCTGCGCGAGCGCCTCGGGATCGGTCCGGACCGGCTGCAGGTCATCTGCTCGACAGCCAGCTTCCAGGACACAGAGAACGCCGACCGCTTCGGCGCGGCGCTCACTGGCGTGCCGAAGGAAAGCTTTGTTCCCGTGACCGGGACGCTGAACCACCGCAAGCCCGCCCATACGGGCAACGAGGCCGACGTGGCCGCTCTGGAAGGCGTCGTTCTGGACGACTTCTACTCGGCCGACCGCGAACTCCAGCGGCAGACCACGGCGCCGTTCCTGAAGTATCGTGGTCGGACGCCGGAAGGTGATCTGGAGCCGAACCTCCATGCAGCCCTCAAGGATTTCGCCCCGTTCAACATGCTCGTGAACGAGACGATGAAGGTCGCGCGACCCCTGGGCGCCCTCGGCGAGCTTATCTTCCCGGGCATCAACAGTCTCAGGGCGGACACGGCCATCACTTCCCTCCTCGCGCTCGGCAGCCGGGCTAAGCTGGCTCCCGACCAGCCGAGCCTCCTGCCGTGCCGCATCCACACGTTCTTCCGTGGGCTCGCCGGCCTCTGGGTCTGCATGGACCCGGAATGCTCGGCGCTGCCGCCCGCCGAACGCGGCGGGCCAGCGGGGCACATGTATGCCCAGCCCCATGAGAGATGCGACTGCGGCGCGACCGTCCTTGAATACTTCACCTGTCGGGATTGCGGGATTTCTTATGCCCGAGGCTACGCCACTCGCCCTGACCGTCCATCGGACACCTGGGCCGCCCCAGGCTCCTTGATCCACAACGACGAGGGCGGGGCCGAAGCGCTCCAGCCGTTCGACCTCATGTTGGAGGAGCCGCCGGCTCCGGAGAAGGTACGCCCGGCCGTCTATGACCTGATGAACGGCAAGATCGATCCCGACATCCCCGGCAACCGGGTGCGGTACGTGTATCTCGCTCCAGAGGTCCCGACGAAAGTTGACGACGATGACGAGCCGAGCAAGGCGACGCCCGGCCAGTTCGTCCCGTGCGGCTGCTGCGAAGGCAGGGGGGCCTACAACAAGTCCACCGTTCAGGACCATCAGACGAAGGGCGACCAGCCCTTCCAGGCACTCCTCTCGACGCAGATCCGCATCCAGCCGCCCGGACCTCAGGATGCCTCCGATTTCGCGCCCCTCCGCGGACGAAAGGTCCTGATCTTCTCCGATTCTCGTCAGATGGCGGCCCGCCTCGCCCCGACCTTGCAGACCTTCTCGTTGAGGGACACCGTCAGAGCGCTCGTCCCGGCCGGCCTCAAGATCCTGGGCGATGCCGAGTTGCTCGGGAACAAGGTCACGCTGGATAGCGCCTTCGCGGGCTTGATGGTGGCGGCCCAGCGCCACCGCGTTCGCATCCGGCCCGAGTTGGCCGCTGGCGAGACCATGCCGACGGTCGGTTCCGGCACCTTCGGAAGTGAGGTGGACAAGGATCAGGTCTACGAGTTGCTCGATGAGACCTGCCCCGAGAACCTCCTCTCGGCCATCGTCCGGGTGATCCGGGATCACCACCTCGGCTTGGAAGCCCTCGCCGTGGCGAGCGTCCGCGAGGCCGACAAGCACAAGCCCTTCATCGCGACCCTTCCCGACCTGCCCGGATTGGCCACTACACCCGAGGAGAAGGTCCAGGTCGTAAGGGCTTGGCTCCGGTGCTGGGTCCGCAAACCGGGGATCTGGTTCAAGGGCATGCCGGGGGTCTGGTGGCAAAAGGAGGTCAAGGGCCACGCGGGCAAGTTCGCCCCAATGGAAAAGGTGCTGGTCGCGAAAGGCACGCGCGCCGCGTTCGACGGGAAGTGGCTCCCCCAGTTACTCCAGAAGTTCACTGTGACCGCCGATGACGGCGGCAGGCGGCTTCTCGCGAGGAACCTCATGCTGGAATTCGAGGGGGACTGGCGGCGGTGCGAAACCTGCCGTTCGGTCCACCGTCCGATCAGCCGCGTCCAAACCTGCATCGACTGCAGTTCCTTGAACATCCAGTCATTTGACCCCGGTGACGACAAGGTCTTCGAGGCTCGAAAGGGCTTCTATCGCAAGCCAGTTACTACCGCGATGGAGGACGAGGCACAGGCCCCCTTCTCTCTGATCGCGGCCGAGCACACCGCGCAGCTTAACGCTGCCCAGCCCGACGACGCCTTCTCCCAGGCCGAGGCGCACGAGATCCGCTTCCAGGACATCAACCTCGCATGGAGGGGGACGGATCGGTCGGAGCCGGCCATCGACGTACTGTCGAGCACCACGACGATGGAGGTGGGCATCGACATCGGCGCGCTGTCCGGCGTTGCCTTGCGCAACATGCCGCCGGGCCGGGCAAACTACCAGCAGAGGGCGGGCCGTGCCGGTCGCCGGGGCAACGCCGTCGCGACCGTCGTGGCCTTCGGGAGCGTGGACAGCCACGACGACCATTACTTCGTCAAGCCGGACGAGATGATCACTGGGCCGGTCACCGACCCTCGCCTGAC
This sequence comes from Methylobacterium sp. WL120, assembly GCF_008039465.1. Classification (NCBI taxonomy): domain Bacteria; kingdom Pseudomonadati; phylum Pseudomonadota; class Alphaproteobacteria; order Hyphomicrobiales; family Methylobacteriaceae; genus Methylobacterium; species Methylobacterium sp. WL120. The sequence continues at coordinate 32,531 of NZ_VRUT01000001.1, forward strand.
CCTTGAGAACGTCGACATCGCCCGCCGCCACGTTCGCGCGTTCATCATCCAGCGCTACTCCGAGGATCGCATACCCGGTGTCGATCCCCTCACCAATGCGAACCTGTTCTCGGTCCTAGGGAAGGTCGACGAGTTTCGCGGCGGCGGGGTTCTCAACCGCAATGACTTCGCGGCGTGGCTGCAGGAATCGAAGGGGAAGCTTGAGAATGCGCTCGACCGGTGGCTACCCAGTGAGCTTACGCCGGAGGACCGCGCCTTGCTCATCGCCACCCATGGCGATGACGTCCTCAAGAACGTCGAGGACGCGATAGACTGGACTGGCGACGCTGCCGCGGACGATGAAGGCCCGATCCTTCCGATCGAGGCGCCGCCCCTGGAGGGAAGCGAGAAGGACCCCGAGGAAGTTGTTGAGGTGCCCAGCGCGGATGACGAACTGGCTGACCCCGGTTCGGACAAACTGCTGGATCGATTGCTCTACCGCGGCAAGCTTCCGCGATATGCCTTCCCAACGGACGTGGCCTCGTTCCACGTGTTCGATCCGAATTCCACCTCGTACAAGGCCAAAACATTGTTCGCGCCCTCACAGGGCTTGAACATCGCCCTCTCTCAATATGCGCCTAACAAGCAGATCTGGATCAAGAACAAGCAGTACACGTCAAAGGCGATCTACTCACCATTCGAGGAAGAGCGCAAGAAAGCGTGGCGAGGGCGTAAACTCTACTACGAGTGTGACGTCTGCCACCACGCGAAGACCACGGACTTCGACCGGGAGCGGCGGAACGAAAGCATAGCCTGCGAGGCCTGCGAGACCGAGGGCTCGTTCGGGCCGGCCGTCAGTTGGATCCGTCCGCCGGGCTTCGCCCATCCCTTCAGCATGGTCGCGACCTCGCAGCCGGACGAGAAGAGCGAGACCGCGTACGCGACGCGGGCCAAGCTCGTCATGTCCACTCCGGGAGACGCGGATGGCTGGGTAGCCGTCAACGACCGCGTCCGGGCATTCCCGACGCGAAGAAACCTCCTCGTCTCGAACACGGGCCCCGGGGAGGATGGGTACGTCTACTGCACGGCCTGCGGTCGCATCGAGGCAGAGAGGGATCAGGACGAGAACCTGGGGCAGCCCCACAAGCCTCCCTATCCGGACTCCGACGAGGAACTCTGCCTGGGAAATCGGATCGCGAGGCATGTGGTGCTCGGCACCGACTTCATCGCGGACATCTGCCTCTTCTCGATCCGGCTGGAGATGCCCTTCCAGTTGCGGCCCGGAAATACGGAGACGGAGACGGCCCTGCGAACCGTATGCGAGGCGATGGCCAAGGCCGCCTCGAAGCTTCTGGAGATCGAGAGCGGGGAGATCCTTGCGGAATACAGGCCGGCCCTTACCCCTGCCGGGGCTCATGGCAAAGAGGTCGAAATTTTCCTCTACGACACCCTCGCCGGTGGCGCCGGTTTCTCGCCCCAGTTAGCCCATCGCGCCGGAGACCTGTTTAAGACGACGCTCGCCATCCTGAGCGACTGCCCGGAATGCTGTGACGCGTCCTGCTACCGGTGCCTGAGGAGCTTCAAGAACAAGTTCGATCATCCATTGCTCGACCGCCAACTTGCGGAACAGCTCCTGCGCCATGCCCTGCTTGGGGGCATTCCGGACTATTCGCCTAAGAGAGCCGCCATCTCGTTGGACGTCCTGTACTCGGACGTGACGAGGCAACTCTCTGATAGGTTCATGTTCGAGCGGGATGTCGAGAGACTTGCTGCAGGCAGGAAGGTCTCCGTACCGATCCTTGCCACGAACCGGGAGACGGGTGCGGAGCATTGGATTGCCCTGGCCTCACCCATCGCTATTAAGATCCCAGCCGACAGGGCTCTGAGGGAGCTCCCCTACGCACAATGCGAGCCGATCATCTGCGTGAACGACCTATTGGTGCGGAGGAATCTTCCGTCCGCCGTCAGGATGGTCGAGGAGAGGCTTGGGTAGCGATGTACGTTTGCCTCTCGTCGGCTTCACGCGTCCGGTACCTTGAGGACGTCGCCCGTTCGGTGTCCATGCCGCCCGGTGCGATCATCCGTTTCAGGTATGCGACCAAGATCGTCGATCCGAAGGTTCTGGCCGTAGCGTCGACGGGGAAGCTCAATGGGCAAACGGCACTCATCTGCTTCCTGGACGCCTCGAAGATGGAGCTGTTCCCCAGCATCGTCCCAACTCGGTTCGCACGCATCGAGAAGGTCGAGGTAGTCGGAGGGTTCATGACCCTCGACCTCGGGCTGTCAGCCTTTCCCGACATCGCCGAGGACGTCGACGTCCAGAGCAGGTTCGAGGGATTGAACCGAGAAATCCCTGTCCCCAGCGGGCAGTCTGCGTCCAAGTGGGAGAGGGTGAGATACTTCTTCGGGAAAATCGATGACCCGAAATTTAAGTCGTCGAATTCCGATGATACCTGGCAAAGGATCGTCACCCAGCTGGGAGGCTCTGACGGCTTCAAGGATGCCAAGTACGGCCGCTTTTTTCGAGTGTATGGCGTAAGCCAGGACGATGCCGGGCATCAGCAGTACACAACGGGCATGTCACTGAGCGCCGGCGTACCTTACTACATCCACGTCAGCTACTTCTCCCCGTCTGCAGTCGAAAACAGTGATGTTCTCAGCATTTCTGCCAGTTCCGATGCCATCAAGGTCATTTCGCAAAGCGCGATGACCCTTGATTCTGACTATGATAAGCAGGCTTTTATCGTGCAAGGCACAGGGCCGGACGTGCAAACGCCTTCTTTCCTGAGTTTCTTACATGAACCTTCACTGAGCACAGACGACAAGCGCAAATGGAAGCTTCGTTTCGAGTTGCCAATCACTTCTGAGGCAGATCGGCGTAACCGTATCATTCAAGCCGCCCTGGTAGCTGCTCCACCCGCAGGCGCTGCACTGCTTGGTATATATGCCGCCGGAAAGTTCACTTGGAAGTATATTTTGGCGGTGGTAGTCGTCTACGTTGGCGTTGGAGTGCTGAAGTTTATGGTTGTGAAGCAGAAGTAGCTCTTGCAAGGGAGATAATTTTCAGTTTTGTCATTTTCTCTACTCAGAAACAAGTCGCTTTATGCGCGTTTAGCCAGCCAATCGCCAAGAACTAGTCGAACGGACACCTCGAAACACCCCCTTCCGTACGGTGCGGTGTCGTGATTCCCTGATGCTGTCGGCGTTGGGGAGGCTCGGATGGGTCAGCCAGGGGTCTTCGATTTGGATGAGCGCTATCAGCGTCTGTCGGAGAACGGCGACCCGCTGGTGAAGCTCGCGGCCTTGATCGACTTCGAGGCTTTCCGCCCGAAGTTGGCCACCGCACTGAAGCGGTCCGATGGGTCGAAGGGGGGCCGCCCGCCCTACGACCCGGTCCTGATGTTCAAGATCCTGGTCCTTCAGACACTCTACACGCTCTCGGACGACGCCACCGAGTTCCAGATCCGGGATCGGCTCTCGTTCATGCGCTTCCTCGGTCTCGGCTTCGAGGATGGCGTGCCCGACGCCAAGACGGTGTGGCTGTTCCGGGAGCACCTGACCCGGGCCGGCGCGATCGACGAGCTGTTTGCAGCCTTCGACGCCTGGTTGAAGGGCAAGGGTTACCTCGCGATGTCGGGGCAGATCATCGATGCCTCGATCATCGCAGCTCCGCGTCAGCGCAACACCGATGCGGAGAAGGCGGCTCTCAGGGAGGGCAAGATCCCTGACGCGTGGGCGGCCAAACCGAAGAAGCTGGCGCGAGATGAGACCGCGATGCCCGCTGGACCCTGAAGCGGGCCAAGGCGCGGCCCGCAAAGGCGGACGGCACCAAGGCCAAGGTCGAGATCGCCGTTCCGATGTTCGACTACAAGACCCACGTCTCGATCGACCGCAAGCACGGGTTCGTCCGCCGCTTCACCGTGACCAGCGCGGCCGCCCACGACGGGGCACAACTGGCCAACGTCCTCGACGCGACCAACACGGCGAGCGACGTATGGGCCGACACCGCCTACCGCTCGAAGACTAACCTGCTCGCCGCGCTGCACCAGGACGGCGTTCAGCGGCCAGTCGAATGCGTCCGGCGCTAGGAACATGTCGTCCAGCCATTCCGCCCGAAGCGCTGGGTCCGCATTGTGAGCGAGCATTGCCGTCGGAAGGGGCAAGACCCCATCGCTGACGACCAGCACGTCGATCTCGCCGATGCGCACCGCGTATCGTGACGGCACCAACTCCTCCGAACTTGGACGCGCTCGGTGAGGATCTCTCGTATCGGTTTGGCCGGTCATTGAAGTGTCCATGGTCGCCCCTCGATGGGACGCGCGGACATCCGGCTCACCAGGATCCGGAAACGCGCGCCTCCACACAGGGACGAGACCGGGTCCGCGAATGTGACATGTGCTGTCGGGGATTGAGGCCGGTGGATGACCGCTTCGGTCGAAACGCAGTCAAGGATACGGTCTCCCTTCCACTCCTCTTGGCCGTGGCGCAGACGGGCGGGTCCCGACCCAATTACGCCTGAGCAGTTGACCCAATCGCACGACAGAAGCAGGCGTGTGAGTGCTTTAGAGATGCTTCAGACCAAAACTCTCAAGTAGAGGAAGAAGCTCGTCGCGGGCGCGCAGTCGGTGATGATGCGTAGAGTTCTGCGCCTGCATCGCATTGCCAATCCGGATCGCATCGATGATCTCACAGTGCTCGGCAACAGATGCTCCAAGCTCCCGTCGAAGCTTGAGTGTTAGCATGCGGGCGCGATGTGACTGATCGTTGATCGTCTGGATGATGCGGTTCATTCGCCCGTTCCCCGCCCGCTCGACGAGTAATCGGTGGAAACCGGCATCTGCCTGCCCCCAGGTCAGAAAGTCTCCGGTCTTCCACGCCTCGGCCATGGCCTCGGTCTGGTCGGCGAGTTCCCCACAGATGGCCGCACGCTCGGCGTCAGACCGTTCGGCGAGCAGTTCGGCCGCACGTCCTTCAACCGCGATGATGACGTCGTAGATCTCCCGCATGTCCTCCGGAGCGAGGGCACAGATCAGGACGCCGCGGCGCGGCAGCACGCGGACGAGACCGTCCTCCTGAAGGCGAATCACCGCCTCGTGGACGGGGGTGCGGCTCATCCCGAGACGCAAGGCGATCTCCTGCTCCGACGCCTGGTAGCCCGGCGTAAAGCTCGAATCCTGGATGGCCTGCTTCATTGCCAGGTAGGCGTCGTCGACCAGTGATGGTCGACGCTCAACCTCCTGATCGTCCTTTGTTTTCGCCGCTGTCCGTACCCGGTTCATCGCACTCTCCACTGCCAACTGTCGTACCATCTTCCATGCAAGCTGCAATATGAGAGTTGACAGCCTTGCACGATAATGCGCATCTCATCCCACCTTGCATGCAAGTTGGCGCTCAAAGACCAACGCAGGCTGGCCATCCCAGGAGGAAACGATGGACGCTTCGCTTGAGCGGGCGACCATGCGCAGGGTCGCATGGCGCCTGGTCCCCTTTATCTGCCTGCTCTACTTCATCGCCTTCATCGACCGGGTGAACATCGGGTTCGCCGCACTGACGATGAACAAGGATCTCGGCTTCTCCTCATCCGTGTTCGGGTTCGGGGCCGGCATCTTTTTCTTCGGGTATTTTCTCTTCGAGGTGCCTTCCAACATCGTCCTCGACAAGGTCGGCGCGAGACTTTGGATCGCCCGCGTGATGATCACCTGGGGGATGCTATCGGGTGCCTTCGCCTTCATCGAAGGCGAGAAAAGCTTCTATGCCCTGCGCTTCCTGCTCGGCGCGGCGGAGGCCGGCTTCTTCCCCGGCATCATCCTGTACCTGACCTATTGGTTTCCGGCCCGGTACCGCGCGGGTGTCGTCTCCCTGTTCATGGCGGCGGCTCCCGTCTCGGTGCTGATCGGCTCACCCTTGTCAGGTGCCTTGCTCGCGATGGAAGGCGTCCTCGGCCTTCACGGCTGGCAGTGGATGTTCATCATCGAGGCCATCCCCGCCGTCATCCTCGGCGTGGTCGTGCTGTTCTACATGACGGACCGTCCCGAGAAGGCGAAGTGGCTGACCGCGGACCAGCGGACTTGGCTCGTCGCGGAGATGAACGAGGAGCACGCCCGCAAGAAGGTGGTCGCCAGCCACGGCATCCTGGCCGGCATGACCGACATCCGTGTGCTGGCACTCGCGCTCGTCTACTTCGGCACATCGGCCGGCCTCTACACGCTCGGCATCTGGGCGCCGCAGATCATCAAGAGCTTCGGGCTGTCGACGATGGCCGTCGGATTCCTCAACGGTGTGCCGCCCACCATCGCGATCGTTGCCATGATCCTCTGGGCGCGCCACTCGGACAGGACCGGTGAGCGCACCTGGCACGTCGTGATCGCTTGCCTCGTCGCCTCGGCCGGCCTGCTGCTGGCAGGCGGTGCGGCCTCGGCCGTTACGGTCGTCGCCGCGCTCAGCCTCGTCAACGTCGGCATCAGCGCGGCCAAGCCGCCGCTCTGGGCCATGCCGACGATGTTCCTGTCCGGCTCCGGAGCGGCCGTCGGCATCGCCACGATCAACTCGGTCGGCAACCTCGGCGGCTTCGTCGGTCCGTGGGCGATCGGATGGATCAAGGACCTGACCGGCAGCTTCACGGGCGGTCTCGTCTTCGTCGCGGCGCTGCTCGTCCTCTCCGCCGTCGTCACCCTCGCCGTCGCCCGCTCGGGTCGGCGCGCCGAGCCTGCCAGCGCCATCGCGCGCTGAACCCCTGCCTCGTTCCCACACCCCAACGTCCCAACGGAGACCTGTCATGACCAAGACCTACAACATCGCCGCGATCCCCGCCGACGGCATCGGCGTCGAGGTCATCGCCGCCGGCATCGAGGTGCTCGACGTGCTGGCCGAGAAGGCCGGCAGCTTCACCTTCAAGTTCGACCACTTCGACTGGGGTTCGGACTACTACAAGAAGCACGGCGTGATGATGCCCGCCGACGGCCGTGACCAGATCCGCAACCATGACGCGATCTTCTTCGGCGCGGTCGGCGCGCCGGACGTGCCCGACCACATCACCCTCTGGGGCCTGCGGCTCGCGATCTGCCAGCCCTTCGACCAGTACGCCAACGTCCGCCCGACACGCATCCTGCCCGGCATCACCTCGCCACTGCGCAACGTCTCGGGTCCCGAGCTCGACTGGGTGATCGTGCGCGAGAACTCGGAGGGCGAGTATGCCGGCGTCGGCGGCCGGGTCCACCAGGGCCACCCGAACGAGGTCGCCACCGACGTCTCGATGATGACCCGCTCCGGCGTCGACCGGATCATCCGCTTCGCCTTCAAGCTGGCACAGTCGCGTCCGCGCAAGCTCCTGACCGTGGTGACGAAGTCGAACGCCCAGCGTCACGCGATGGTGATGTGGGACGAGATCGCGGCCGAGGTCGCCGCCGACTTCCCCGATGTGACCTGGGACAAGATGCTGGTCGACGCGATGACCATGCGCATGACGATGAAGCCGCAGACGCTCGACACCATCGTCGCCACCAACCTGCACGCCGACATCCTCTCGGACCTCGCGGCGGCGCTCGCCGGTTCGCTCGGCATCGCGCCGACCGCCAACCTCAACCCGGAGCGCACCTACCCGTCGATGTTCGAGCCGATCCACGGGTCGGCCTTCGACATCACCGGCAAGGGCATCGCCAACCCGATCGCCACCTTCTGGACCGCCTGCCAGATGCTGGAGCACCTCGGCGAGAAGCCGGCCGCCGACCGCCTCATGCGCGCCGTCGAGCGGGTGACGGCCGATCCGCGCCTGCACACGCCGGATCTCGGCGGCAACGCCACGACCCGCATGGTGACCGACGCGGTGATCGCGGCCGTTCAAGGCGACAACGAGTAGGGCCGTGGTCGAGCCCGGGGATCTCCTGCGGCAGCTATTTGCGGCTGCCGTGGCCGCGGCCGATCCGGCCGTGAGCCTTGCCCGGCATTTGCCGGAACCGCCACGAGGACGCACCGTCGTCGTCGGAGCCGGCAAGGCCGCCGCCTCGATGGCCCAGGCCGTCGAAGCGGCCTGGCAGGGCGAAATCTCCGGGCTCGTCGTCACGCGCTACGGGCACGGCGCACCCACCAAGCGGATCGAGGTGGTCGAGGCGGCCCATCCCGTTCCGGACGCCGCCGGCGAGGCCGCCGCCGGACGCATCCTCGACCTGGTCGCCGGGCTCACGCCCGATGACCTCGTCCTCTGCCTGATCTCGGGCGGCGGCTCGTCCCTGCTCTCTCGACCCGCGCCAGGCCTGACTTTGAGCGACAAGCAGGCAGTGAACCGCGCGCTCCTGAGATCCGGTGCCACCATCGGCGAGATGAACTGCGTTCGACGGCACCTCTCGGCGATCAAGGGAGGACGTCTCGCAGCGGCCTGCCATCCGGCCAAGGTCGTGACGCTCCTGATCTCGGACACGCCCGGAGATGATCCCCTGGACATCGCTTCCGGGCCTACCGTTCCCGATCCGACCACCTGCGCGGACGCGCTGGCGATCCTCGCTCGGTACCGGATCGAAGCCCCGGCGGCCGTGCAGGCGGAGCTGGAAAGCGGTGCGGGAGAGTCGGTGAAGCCCGGGGATCCGGCCCTCGCGGCACCGGACCTGCGCATGATCGCGACGCCGCTCATGGCCCTCCGGGCCGCTGCGGCATGCGCGCAGGACGTCGGCGTCGCAGCGTGCATCCTCGGCGATGCCATCGAAGGCGAGGCGCGTGAGGTCGGCCGGGTCATGGCCGGCATCGCGCGAAGCGTTGCCGAGCATGGCCTGCCGATCTCGGCGCCCTGTGTCCTGCTCTCCGGCGGGGAGACCACCGTCACCGTGCGTGGGCAAGGGCGCGGAGGCCGCAATGTCGAGTTCCTGCTGGCACTCGGTGTCGAACTCTGTGGCCACCCCCGGGTTCACGCCCTCGCCGGTGACACGGATGGCGTGGACGGCCTGGAGGAAGTCGCCGGAGCGGTGCTCGCACCGGATACGATAGCCCGGGCGGCCCGCCTCGGCCTCAGCTTGGATGCCAGCCTCGCCCGGAACGATGGTCACGGCTTCTTCGAGGCGCTTGGGGACGAGATCATCACCGGTCCGACCCTGACCAACGTGAACGACTTCCGCGCGATCCTGATCGTCTGACCCACTCTTGCAGAGGCGGCCTTCGGGCCGAGCCCATCATGCGCCGTCACCGCTACGCCAAGATCGTCGCCACCGTCGGACCGGCCTCGTCCTCGCCCGAGATGCTGAAGGCCCTGTTCCTGGCCGGCGTCGATACCTTCCGCCTCAACTTCAGCCACGGCCTCCAGGCCGACCACGCCCGGGTCCATGCCGCCATCCGCGCCCTGGAGAGCGAGGTCGGCCGACCGATCGGCATCCTGCAGGATCTGCAGGGCCCCAAGATCCGTGTCGGGACCGTCCTGGGTGGCCGCCTCGACCTTATCGCCGGCGAGCGGGTGCGCTTCGTCCTGGAAGGCGCCGAGGGGGCCAAAGATGCGATCCCACTGCATCACCCGGAGATCTTCGCCGCCGTCGTGCCCGGCCAGGACCTGCTCATCGACGACGGGCGCGTGCGGGTGCGCGTTACTGGCATCGAGGCCGCGGCGATCGAGGCCGAGGTGATCACCGCCGGCGCGATCTCGAACCGCAAGGGCGTAAACCTGCCGGGCACGCTCCTCGACGTCTCGCCGCTCACACCCAAGGACCGCGCCGATCTCGCCTTCGGCCTCGAACTCGGGGTGGACTGGGTGGCGCTCTCATTCGTGCAGAAGCCCTCCGACGTCATCGAGGCGCGCGGGTTGATCGGGGACCGGGCCGGCATCATGACCAAGGTCGAGAAGCCCCAGGCCCTGGAGCGCATCGACGACATCATCCGCCTGTCCGACGCGGTGATGGTGGCGCGCGGCGACCTCGGGGTTGAGATCCCGCACGAGGACGTGCCCGGGCGGCAGAAGGAGCTGATCCGCGCCTGCCGGCTCGCGGTGAAGCCCGTGGTGGTGGCGACCCAAATGCTCGATTCGATGGTCTCGGCCCCGACACCGACCCGCGCCGAGGCCTCGGATGTGGCCACCGCCATCTACGACGGGGCGGACGCGGTGATGCTGTCGGCCGAATCCGCCACGGGGCAGTACCCGGTCGAGACGGTGGCGATGATGGATCGCATCATCCGTAGCGTGGAAGGCCACAAGCTCTACCGCTCGATCATCGCGGCCACCAGCCCCGGCGAAGAGGAGACGCCGCCCCACGCGGTTGCGACGGCCACAGCCACGCTCGCCGAGGCCGTCCACGCCACCGCGATCGTCACCTACACCGCGAGCGGCACGACGGCTGCCCGCGTCGCGCGCAAGCGTCCCGCGGTGCCGATCCTGGCTTTAACGCCGAACCTTGATACCTCACGCCGCCTCTGCCTGCTCTGGGGAGCCCACAGCGTGCACACGGACGACGTCGACTCATACGAGGAGATGACGGCCAAGGCCTGCCGTCACGCTCAGGAGGAGGGCTTTGCCAAGCCCAACGACGCGATCGTCACGGCGGCCGGCATTCCGTTTCACACCACCGGCAACACCAACAACATCCGGCTGATCCAGATCTGAACCGAGTCCCGGTGCATGACGCCTATCGATCTTGCACATCACGCGTGTTTCGAGATCGCGCTTGTTGATCAGGCCCAGACACCGCGGCGCGAGCGCTACGTAAGGTTTAAACCTCCATCCGAGAGAAGAATCTCCCCAGTGAGGTAGTCCGACGCCACCAGCAATGCGACGGCCTGGGCGATGTCTTCCGGCTTGGCAGCCCGGCGCATGGGCGACCGCTCCCGCCAAAGCGCCTGGGCTGCAGTCCAATCGGCTGTCAAGGGTGTATCGACCAACCCGGGAGCGACGGCATTCACCCGAATGTCCGGAGCCAACGATACGGCGAGCAGCCGGGTCATGTGGTTCAACGCTGCCTTCGATGCAGCATAGGGGATCGATGCACCCTTGGGTCTAACCCCGGCGTGCGAACTGACATTGACGACACAGGCTGGACGACCTCGCCGCGCGGCGTCCCGCAATGCGGTCTCGGCTTCCGCCACGAGGCGAAACGGCGCCACCACGTTGACCTCGTGCAACGCGTGCCAGACCGCCGGCGAGGCGGCCTTAAGGTCGGCGTGAGGGATGACCTGGCTGATGCCTGCGTTGTTGACCAACACATCAAGGCGGCCCCACCGGGCGATGGCGTGCTGCACCAGCCGGACCCTGTCGGCGTCATCGGCGAGATCGGCCTGGATGTATGCGGCCTTCCCGAGTTCGGCGGCTAGAGCGTGTCCCGCCTCCGCGGAATTGCGCGAGTGCAACACGACCGCGTAGCCATCGCCGGACAACCGACGAGCTATTGCCGCCCCAATGCCGGACGTGGACCCGGTCACGAGGGCGACGGGCGGCTCATCATCGGGGACTTTGCTCAAGGACTATCCTCCATTCTGCGGCCATACGGACTCAGACCCGATGGCGAACGCGCGATGGCCGAAATAGCTCGACGCACGGCGCCGTGGTTGGCATCAGATGCCCTGTCCCTTCCTCGCCGACATGCGATGTGGCATCCTCCGTCCGTGACCTTCTGGCTCGCCCTTCGGCGGCTGCTCCCGCTCCTGGCGGTGCTCGGCCTCGCCCTCGCGCCGGTGACCGCCTCCGCGGCCGCCGCGGGCATCCGCGCGCCGACGGCCGTTCAGGGTCACGCCATGGCGATGCCCGACGAGGCCATGGACGACATGGCCGGGATGGCCATGGACGAGATGCCGTGCTGCCCCAAGGAGCGGCCGGACATGCCCGACTGCTCGAAGGGCTGCCCGCTGATGGCGCTCTGCCTGGCGAAGGTCGTCACCGGCCTGCCGGTCGCCGTCGGACTTCCGGGCCGCGTTGCCGGCGTCGAGGGGCCGATTTGGGGCGTCACCGCCTCCTTCGACAGCCTGTCGCAAGGACCACCCACCGAGCCTCCCCGAGCCTGAATTCGATGCCGCCGGCGCCTGCGCCGGCCGATCCCGCGCGCCTGAAGGCCCGGGTCCCATCGTTTTCAGGAGATCATCCACCGTGTCCAAGACATCGTTTTCGCGCGCCCTCACGGCTGCGCTGCTCGGCCTCGCCCTGACCACCGCGGCCCGGGCCGACACCAAGGACTACGAGTTCCAACTGGTGAAGGACGAGGCCAGGCAGGGCGAGGCCATCCTCGACGTCCGCCTCGTCGACAAGCGCACGTCCAAGCCCGTGCCGAACGCCGTCATCTTCGCCAAGCGCATCGACATGGCGCCCGACAGCATGGAGGAGATGACCTCCAGGATCGAGCAGATGCCGTCGCCGGAGCCGGGCGTCTACCGGTTCAAGGCGAAGCTGACGATGGCCGGCGGCTGGCGCCTCTCGCTCGGGGCCAAGGTGCAGGGCGAGACCGGCACCGTCGAGAACAGGCTGGTGTTCAAGGCCACCAAGTGAACCGGTCGGCTTGGGCAGCCGGGACCCTCGCCGCGCTTGCCGCGGGGGTTTTGGGATTTGGAGCGGGGCATGAGGGCAGCCCCGTGCCGGCGCTCGTCCGGCAGGCGCGGACCGGCTTCGCCCATTGGCTGCCGGGCACACCCCGGCCGGCTTCCCCGATGCAGGCACCGGTCGCGGTGAACGCGACGGGACCGGTCGTCTACTACCGGGACCCGGACGGGAGACCGGACTACGCCGCGGAGCCCAAGCGCACCGCGGACGGTCGAGACTACCGCGCCGTCCACGCGAGCGAGGACGTGCGCTTCGACGAACCCGACGAGGCGGAGGCGATGCCCGACGCTGGCCCCGGCGACATGGCCATGGCTCAGGCGACGCCCCCTGCAAGCGCCCGCAAGGTGCGCTTCTATCGCAACCCGATGGGCCTTCCCGACACCTCGCCGACTCCGAAAAAGGACTCGATGGGGATGGACTACCTCCCCGTCTACGAGGGCGAGGACACCGACGACGGCACCGTGAAAATCTCGCCGGGCAAGCTCCAGCGCACCGGGGTCCGGACGGCGGTCGCCGAGCGACGGGTCCTGTCGATGCCGGTGCGCGCGCCGGGCGCCATCGAGGAGGACGAGCGCCGGATCTCGGTCATCGCGATGCGCACCGACGCCTTCATCGAGAAGGTCGAGGCCGTCACCACCGGCGACCACGTCCACAAGGGCCAGCCGCTCCTGCGCCTGTTCTCGCCGGAGATGAACGCGGCCGCCGCGCAGTACCTCACCGGCATCGGCTACGAGGGCGCCCGCCGGCGCCTGGAGAACCTCGGAATCCCGCCCGAGGTCATCGACGAGATCGAGCGCACACGGAAGGTGCCCTCGACCATCACATGGTCGGCGCCCCGCGACGGCGTCGTGGTCGAGCGCAACGTCTCCGACGGCATGCGCGCCAAGTCCGGCGACACCCTGTTCAAGCTCGTCGACCACTCGCGGGTCTGGGTCCTGGCCGACGTCACCGAACGCGACCTGGCGGCCGTGGCGGAGGGCCAGACGGCGACCGTTCGCGCCCGGACGTTCCCGGACCGCGTCTTCACCGGCGCGGTGACCCGGATCTACCCGCACCTCGCCATGGGGACCCGGACCGCCCGCCTGCGGATCGAGCTGCCCAACCCGAACGGCGACCTGCGCCCGGGCATGTTCGCCGACGTGACGATCGCCACCGGCAGCGACAAGCCGGCGGTGGCGGTGCCCGACGACGCGGTCATCGACACCGGCACGAAACAAGTCGTCTTGCTCGACAAGGGAGATGGTCGCTTCGAACCGCGACCGGTTAGGCTCGGCGTCCGCGGCGACGGCTACGTCGAGATCCGCGACGGCATCGCCGCGGGCGACCGCGTGGTCACGTCGGCGAACTTCCTCATCGATGCCGAGAGCAACCTGAAGGCGGCCCTGCAGGGGCTTTCCGAACCCAAGCTCGATCCCGGGCCGCAGGCTGCGGCCGAAGGGAAGGCGCCATGATCGCCCGCCTGATCGCATGGTCGGCGAGGAATCTGGTGCTGGTCCTGATCGGGACGGTGTTCGCGGTGGGAGCCGGGCTCTACGCCCTCAAAACCCTGCCGCTCGACGCGATCCCGGACCTCTCGGACGTCCAGACCATCGTCTACACCGAGTACCCCGGGCAGGCGCCGCAGGTCATAGAGGATCAGGTCACATACCCCCTGACCACCGCGATGTTGACGGTGCCGCGGTCCAAGGTCGTGCGTGGCTTCTCGTTCTTCGGGGTCTCGTTCGTCTACGTGATCTTCGAGGACGGCACCGACCCGTACTGGGCCCGGAGCCGGGTGCTCGAATACCTGAACACCGTGGCCAAGCGCCTGCCGGCCGGCGTGACCCCGACCCTGGGGCCCGACGCGACCGGGGTCGGCTGGGTCTACCAGTACGTCGTGGTCGCCAAGGAGCGGTCGCTGGCCGAGCTCCGGTCGCTGCAGGACTGGGTCGTCCGCTTCGGGGCGTCGCGCGCCGAGGGCGTGGCGGAGGTCGCCGGCGTCGGCGGCTTCGTGAAGCAGTACAACGTCGTGGTCGATCCGAACCGCCTGCGGGCGCAGGGCATCACCCTGTCCAAGCTCCGGGAGGCGATCCGGTCGAGCAACGCCGACGTCGGCGGTCGCACCGTCGAGCTCTCCGAGTTCGAGTTCGTCGTCCGTGGCCGCGGCTACCTCAAGAGCGTCGCCGACATCGAGAGCATCGTCCTGAGGACCGAGGCCGGCACGCCCCTGCGGGTGAAGGACGTTGCCCGGGTCGAGCTCGGTCCGGACGAGCGCCGCGGCATCACCGAGATGAACGGCGACGGCGAGGTCGCCGGCGGGATCGTCCTGCAACGGTTCGGGGCCAACGCCCTGAACGTCATCGAGAACGTGAAGGCCCGGCTTTCCGAGGTCGCCGCCAGCCTGCCCAAGGGCGCGGAGATCCTTCCGGTCTACGACCGCTCGCACCTGATCGAGGCGGCCATCGAGACCCTCAAGGGCACGCTGATCGAGGAGAGCGCCATCGTCGCCCTCGTCTGCGTCGTGTTCCTGCTCCACGTGCGCAGCGCGCTGGTGGCGATCCTGATGCTGCCGGTCGGCATCCTCATGGCGTTCGCGGGCATGAAGGTTTTGGGGCTCGGGGCCAACATCATGAGCCTCGGCGGCATCGCCATCGCGGTGGGTGCCATGATCGACGCGGCCATCGTGATGATCGAGAACGCCCACAAGCACCTGGAACGGGCGCCACCGGACAAGCCCCGGGTCGAGATCCTGATCGAGGCCGCGAGCGAGGTCGGGCCGTCGCTGTTCTTCTCGCTCCTCATCATCACCGTGAGCTTCCTGCCGATCTTCACCCTGGAGAGCCAGGAGGGCCGTCTGTTCGGTCCGCTGGCCTTCACCAAGACCTTCGCCATGGCCGCGGCGGCGGTGCTGTCCCTGACACTCGTCCCGGCGTTGATGGTGCTGTTCGTCCGGGGCCGGATCATCCCGGAGCACCGCAATCCGGTGAACAGGTTCCTGATCTGGAGCTACCGGCCGCTCATCGCGGGCGTCCTGCAGGCGCGGGTGCTCACGATCCTATTGGCCCTCGTCGTCCTGGCGGCGACGGCTTGGCCGGCGAGCCGGCTCGGCTTGGAGTTCATGCCCGATCTCGACGAGGGCACCCTGATGTACATGCCGACCACCCTGCCGGGCATCTCGGTGACTAAGGCCGGGGACCTGCTCGCGACCCAGGACAGGATCATCAAGTCGTTTCCCGAGGTCGCCTCGGTCTACGGCAAGGCCGGACGGGCCAACACCGCGACCGACCCGGCGCCGAGCGAGATGTTCGAGACCATCGTCAACCTGAAGCCGAAAGCGGAGTGGCGGCCCGGCGTCACGACGGCGAGCCTGAAGGCCGAGATGGACGCCGCGCTCCAGTTCCCCGGGGTCTCGAATGCCTGGACCCAGCCGATCCGCGCCCGGATCGACATGCTCTCGACCGGCATCCGCACGCCGGTCGGGATCAAGGTTCTGGGGACGGACCTGACCGAGATGGAAAAGGTCGCCCGCCAGGTCGAGGCGGTGGTGAAGGCGGTCCCGGGCACGTCGAGCGCCTACGCCGAGCGGGTCCAGGGCGGCTACTTCCTCGACATCACCCCCGACCGCGATGCGCTGGGCCGGTACGGGCTGACGGTTGGCGACGTGCAGGACGTGATCGGGATGGCGCTCGGAGGCGAGAGCGTCACCAACACCGTCGAGGGCCGGGAGCGCTACACCGTCAACGTGCGCTACCCCCGGGCCTTCCGGTCCGACCCGCGGTCCATCGCGGACGAGGTGCAGGTCCCGATCCCGGGCGGGGGAACGGTGCCACTCGGCGAGGTGGCCAAGGTGCAGTTGAACCGCGGCCCGACGCAGATCCGGACCGAGAACGGGCAACTCGCGGTCTTCATCTACGTCGACGTCGCGGGTCGCGATCTCGGGGGCTACGTCGCCGAGGCGCGGGCGGCGGTGGCCAATGAGGTCAGGCTCACCCAAGGCACCCTCGTGCAGTGGAGCGGGCAGGTCGAGTACCTCGACCGCGCGACCGCCCGGCTCAAGGTCGTGGTCCCGCTGACGCTGCTGATCGTGTTCCTGCTGCTCTACCTCAACTTCCGGAGGCTCACCGAGACGCTCATCGTCATGCTGTCGCTGCCCTTCGCCCTCGTCGGGGGCGTCTGGCTGATGTGGTGGATGGGCTTCAACCTGTCGGTGGCGGTCGCCGTCGGCTTCATCGCGCTGGCCGGCGTCGCGGCCGAGACCGGCGTGATCATGCTGGTCTACCTCGACCACGCGCTGGTCGAGGTGCGGGCCGTATGCGATCGCGACGGGCGGACTTTCACCCGCGACGACCTGCGCCGGGCCATCATGGTCGGCGCGGTCGAACGGGTCCGCCCGAAGATGATGACGGTGGTGGCCATCATGGCCGGGCTCCTGCCGATACTGTGGAGCACGGGCTCCGGCTCGGAGGTCATGCAGCGGATCGCGGTGCCGATGATCGGCGGCATGGTCTCATCGACCGTCCTGACCCTCGTCGTGATCCCGGCGGTGTACGGCCTCGTGAAAGGATGGGGCCTGCCGCGGTCCGAACCGAATGCCATCGACCCCGAGGCCCGACTTGTAACGTTATGAACACACAGGGCGGAAAACCCCGAAGCGACATTGACGCCGGGCCATTCCCTCAGGTCCTGTATGCCCGACGGTTCCTCCCCGGAGGATCAAAAGGGAACGCGGTGAGGATGAGGTCCGAAAGGGCTTCCCCGAAGCCGCGGCTGCCCCCGCAACTGTAAGCGGCGAGCCCATCATCAACACGTCACTGGGTCTTTGGGCCTGGGAAGACGATGAGAGGGCGGTGACCCGCGAGCCAGGAGACCTGCCGTCAGTCGTGGTCACACGCGAAACGCATCGGGCGGGGTGTCCTGATGGGTGTCGAGGCGTTCGGCTGTCCTAACGGCAGGCAAGCGCCCAGGCCTCGTTCGCGGTGACGTGCCACAGACGTCGCCCGAGGCTTGTCCCGTGTCCTTCCCCTCCCGATCCGCGTGCCTGCGCACGCTCGCGCTCGCCTGCGCCTCCCTTCCCGGTCCTGTACTCGCGCAGCAGACCGCCGCGCCCTTCGCCGACGTCCCGCGCGGGGCCGAGGCGGCCGTCACGCTCTCCGAGCTTTCCGTCTCCGCCACCGGCGTCCCGACGCCGGTCGATCAGGTCGGATCGAGTGTGACGGTGCTCACCGCCGAGACCCTGGAGGCCCAGCAGCGCCGAACCGTACCGGACGCCTTGCAACAGGTGCCCGGCCTCAACGTCGTGCAGACCGGCGGCCCGGGCGGCCAGACCTCGGTGTTCATCCGCGGCTCGAACTCGAACCACGTGAAAGTGCTCATCGACGGCATCGACGCGACCGACCCGTCGAACCCAAACGGCTCCTTCGACTTCGGACAACTCCTGACCGACGACCTCTCCCGCATCGAGGTTCTCAGGGGGCCCCAGAGCGGGCTCTACGGCAGCGACGCCATCGGAGGCGCGATCTCCTTCACGACGAAACGTGGCGAGGGACCGGCCAGGGCCAGCGCGCGGATCGAGGGCGGCTCGTTCGGGACGTTCAACCAGAGCGGCCGGATCAGCGGGTCGGAAAACGGCTTCGACTACTCGGTGTCGATCCAGCATCTCCGGGCTGCCGCAACGCCTGTGACGCCGCCCAACCTCGTCGCCCCAGGAACGACGACCCGCCCGAACTACTACGACAACGAGACCGTCTCGGCGAAGTTCGGCTACCAGTTCACCGACACGTTCCGGATCAACTCGATCACGCGGTTCATCAACTCGAAGCTGCTCTTCAGCGGCGACGACTACGGCACCTTCCCGGTGACGCTGGGCGGCCTGCGCAGCCAGGCGGACGTGCAGCAAGTCTTCACCCGCAACGAGGCCGAGTGGACGCCGTTCGCCGGTTTCCACAACGTCTTCGCGATCAACTACTCGAACCTCTACAACCGCCAGGTCCAGAACGCGTACGACCCGTTCAACCCGCTCCCGACCGCCGGCCTCGGCGAGCGCACGCGTTACGAGTACCGCGGCGACTACCAGCTCTCGCCCGGCAACCTCGTTCTGTTCGGCGCGCAGCGTGACGACGAGAGCCTGTCGACCACCGATCCGAACCCGTTCGGTTCCGGCAACCTGCGGGCCAGGAACGGCAATACCGCCGGCTACGGCGAGATACAGCTAACGCCGTTCGACCGTGCCTCTTTCGTCGCCAACGTTCGCCACGACGAGAACGACGCCTTCGGACCGGCCACCACGTTCCGCGTCGCCCCGAGCTACATCCTGCCGTTCACCGACACGCGGATCAAAGGCAGCGTCGGCACCGGCTTCAAGGCGCCGACGCTGAGCCAGCTGTTCCAGAGCTTCCCGGCGTTCAACTTCTTCGCCAACCCCAACCTCAAGCCGGAAGAGAGCCTCGGCTACGATGCCGGCTTCGAACAGCCGCTCGGCGAGCGCGTTCTCGTCGGCGCGACCTATTACGCCAACGACTTCAAGAACCTGATCAACACCAACGCCAGCTTCACCTCGAACGAGAACGTCGGGCGAGCCGAATCCTACGGGGCCGAGGCCTTCGTTGCGGTCCGGTTCACCGACACGCTCTCGGGCCGGGTCGACTACACCAACACCGTGACCAAGAATGAGATTACCAACCAGGAGCTCCTGCGCCGGCCCCGCCACAAGGGCAGCGCCACCGCTCAGTGGACGCCGATCCCCGGCCTGAGCTTCAGCGGGACGGTGATCGTGCTTGGCCACTTCGTAGACGGAAACCGAGACTTCTCGATCCAGAGGCTGAAGAACCCGGGCTTCACCCTGGTCAACCTCGCGATCAACTACGACGTCAGCGAGACGGTGAGTGTGTTCGGCCGGATCGATAACCTGTTCGACCGCCGCTACGAGAACCCCACCGGCTTCCTCGGCCCGGGCCTCGCCGTGTACGGCGGCGTCCGCGTGACGACGTTCTGAGGATTGCGATGTCGATGCGATGGACGCTGGCTGCGCTAGCGATTGCGGTCTGGCCTGGTCTGTCAGGTGCGGGGTGGGCGGCAGACGAGCCGGCGCATCCAGTCTACGTCGTCTCGATGAACCTCTGCGCCGACGAGCTGGTCCTGCGGCTCGCCGACCGCGACCAGGTCACCGCCGTGACCTACCTCGCCCATGACCCGCGCGGCTCCACCGTCGCGCGGGAGGCCACCGGCATCGCGGTGACCCGTGGCCTGTCGGAGGAGATCGTCGCGCTCCGGCCCGACCTCGTCGTGGCCGGTGCCTTCACGACGCGGACCACGGTGGGCCTGCTCAAGCGCGTCGGCTTCCCCCTTCTCGAACTCGGCGTACCCAACGACTTCGAGGGGGTGCGGGCCCAAATCCGGACCGTCGCCGCGGCCCTCGGGCACCCGGCGCGCGGCGAGGCGATGGTCGCGGACCTCGACGCGCGGCTGGCGCAGGTGGTGCCGGCGGCAAAACCGTTGCGGGCACTCGTCATGCGCCCGAATGCCTTCACGGTCGCACCCGGCAGCCTTGGCGATGCGATCATCCGCGCCGCCGGCCTCGTCAACGTCGCGGCCGAACTCGGTCGCGACCGCTTCGGCCAGGTCCCGCTGGAAGCGGCGGCCTTGGCCAACGCCGACCTCATCGTCCTTGACGAGGGGGAGCCCGGCGCGCCGTCGCTCGCCGACGCCCTGTTGCATCACCCCGTCCTCGACGCCCTGCGCCGACAGGGTCGTACCGTCTCGATTCCGAACCGGCTCTGGACCTGTCCAGGTCCCCAGGTTGCCGAGGTCGTGGCCTTGCTCGCCGCCGCCGCACGCGAACGGGCAGAGCCATGAACGCACCCATTCCACCTCCTGCCCGGATCGAACGCGCGGTCGTCGGACCCCGCAGCATCGTCGTTCTCCTTGGCCTGCTGGTTCTCGTTTTGACGTTGGCGTCCATCGCGGTCGGGTATGCCCCTTTCGACGTCCCGGCGGCGGCTGGCGACATCATCGCCGGACGGGCGACACTGCCTGCCCTCGTCCTCTGGGAGCTGCGCCTGCCCCGCGCCCTGCTCGGGGCCCTCGTCGGCTTCAGCCTCGGGCTGACCGGGGCGGCGATGCAGGGCTACCTGCGCAACCCGCTCGCCGATCCCGGCATCCTCGGCATCTCCTCCGCGGCGGCCCTCGGGGCCGTGGTTGTGTTCTACGGCGGGTTCGCGGCCTCCGTCAGCCTCGCCCTCCCGCTCGGCGGGATCGCCGGCGCCGCCGTGGCGGCGCTCGCCCTGAACCTTGTCGCCGCCAGAGGCGGCACCACCCTGGGATTGATCCTCGCCGGCGTCGCCCTGTCGAGCCTCGCCGGTGCCATGACGGCGCTGGCGCTCAACCTCTCACCCAATCCCTACGCGGCCTTGGAGATCGTGTTCTGGCTGATGGGGTCGCTCGCGGACCGCAGCATGGACCATGTCTGGCTTTGCCTGCCGCTGATGGCAGTGGGCTGGGGCCTGATGCTGTCCACGGCTCGCGCGCTCGATGCCCTGACGCTCGGCGAGGACACGGCCGCGAGCCTCGGCTTCCATCTGGTCTCGGTGCGCCTGCGCCTCGTCACGGGCGCGGCGCTGGCCGTTGGCAGCGGCGTCGCCGTCAGCGGCGCCATCGGCTTCGTCGGCCTCGTGGTGCCGCATCTGGTGCGACCGTTGGTTGGCGCGCGTCCCGGCGCCAGCCTGCTGCCGAGCGGACTGGCGGGGGCGGCCCTGGTGCTCGCAGCGGATCTGGGCGTGCGCCTCCTGGCGACGCGCCCGGAACTCAAGCTCGGGGTGGTCACGGCACTGGTCGGGGCGCCGTTCCTGATCGTGCTTCTCATGCGCGAACGGGGTCGTGGCGCATGAGCCTCGCGACCGCAGCTCTCGATGTCCGCCTCGGCGGGCGTGTCATCCTCTCGGATATCACCCTGTCCCTGGAACGCGGGATCCTCGTCGGTCTGGTCGGTCCGAACGGCGCTGGCAAGACCACCCTCCTGCGCACCCTCGCGGGCTTGGTCGCCCCGACCAAGGGCCGCGTGGATCTCGACGGTATGCCGCTCAAGGGCATCTCCCGCGACGCGCGCGCCAAGCGCATCGCGGTCCTGTTCCAGGGCGCGGGGGCCGGTTGGCCGATGCAGGTGCGTGACCTCGTCGCCCTCGGCAGGCTGCCGCATCGACGCGCGTTCGGTGGCCTCGATGGCACCGATCACGCCGCAATAAACCGAGCGATGACACGGACCGACGTCGCGCGCTTCGCCGAGCGGACCGAACCGACCCTGTCCTCGGGCGAGCGGATGCGCGTGTTGCTGGCGCGGGCGCTTGCCGTCGAAGCGGAATGGTTGTTGGCCGACGAACCGATCACCGCCCTCGACCCTGCCCACCAACTCGACGCCATGACGTTGTTGCGGAGCGTGGCCCTGGCCGGCACCGGCGTCGTCGCCGTCCTGCACGACCTCTCCCTCGCGGCCCGATTCTGCGACCGGATCGTGGTCCTGGGCGAGGGACGTGTCACTGCCGATGGACACCCGGACGTTGCGTTGACCGACCGGCTGCTCTCGGACGTCTTCGGCGTCACGGCGTGCCGAGGGGCTGGACCGGACGGAACCGCCTATATCCTGCCCTGGAGCCGTTCAGGGCCACATCCGGAGGAGATCGATGCAGCCTTCCCCCACCAGCCCTGATGCCACCGTCGCCCTTCTGCGCGCTGCACTGGCCGATCCGACCACGGCCTGGAGCCTGGGCAGCTTCGGTGCCATCGCCGAGTTCATGCGCGATCCGGACGAGCCTGTCCTGGCCCTCCCTGACGATCGCCTGGGACTTGCGACCGCGCGCGGGGCCATCGCCCTGACCCCGAGCTCCGACCTGCGGCCCGTCGCCTACGAGACGGCCGTTTCGTCCGGCTGGAACCACGCCATCGCGCTTTGCCTGCCGGAGGCGACCTGCGCGATGAACCGCAGGACCGTGGTGACGGAACTCGGGCCCGACCGGAACGCCGCCCGGGTCGAGGATCGCGACGGCATCCTGTTCGACCTCGGCCTCGGCCTGCTCGCCGTGGATGCCTGTGTGCGGGTGCGCGATCCGGAGGCCGTCGAGCGGCTGCGGGCCGGCGTCGGCATGCCCCTGTTCGACCACGCAAACCCCATCGGGTCGCATCTCGTCGCCATGAGCCCGCACCGGGTGTTCCTGGCGCGGGTCGGGCGCGTCGAGGTCTATGCTCCGATCCCGGGCCCCGGCGGTACCAGTCCTGAAGGTCCGCATACGCATGTGCTGCCCAAGCTCCTGCGCAGCGGTCGGACCCATGCCGCCACGACGCCGATCCCGGCGGGCTGGGTCCCCTGCGGAGGCCTGCACCCGGCGCACCCCTACAAGGACATGATGGGCGACCGCATCGCCTTCGATGCCGGCCGCTACGAAGCGTTCCAGGCGATGCTCGACCATTGGGGTGATCCGGAACTCGTGGCCATCAAGCGCGGCGGGCCCGAGGCGCCCGGCGGCACGGTGTCGACCCGCCACGCCCAGGGCGCACGGCGGGTCGCCGAGGCCCAGGCTCGTTACCTACGGGGCGAGATCATCGAGGGCTCGGCGAGCGACGACGAGGATGCGGAGGCGACGGCCTGACCGTGACCCGGACGGTGCCCGGCAGGAATCGTCCGGGGGCACCGCAGAGGGTGATCGGCCTGATCGGCTGCCCGGGCGCGGGGAAGACGACCTACGCCCGCCGCTTCGACCCTCTCGCCGGCTGGGTTCACCTCACCCTCGACGACTTCCGGCAGACCCTCTGGCCGCCGCACCGGCAGGTCTACTGGGAACTCAGGCAGGGCTCACATGACGATGCGGCCCGGGACCTCCTGCACCGGGTCAAGGAAGCGGCCCTGGATGCCGCCCTGACGAACGGCTTCAGCGTGGTGATGGCGGACACCCATCTCACCAGACCCGTGTTCGAGCGCGAGCTCGGGATCGTCGCCCGACACGGACTCACCGTGGAGTGGAAAGTGTTCGACGTGCCGTGGGAGATCCTGAAGTCCCGCAACGCGGAGCGTGGTCGGGTGGACCCGTCGCATCGCCAGCCGGATGAGGTCCTCCGGTTCACCTACGAGGTTTTCCGATCCCCGGACGCTTGGTGGCGTAGCTTGCCGCCGCAGCAGGTCGAGGTCCTGACCTGACGGACGGAGTGCGCGATCCGTCTTCCCAGGTGTTGCCGGCAGGGCATAACCCCTCGTGCATTGCACTTGGTCCGTTGACGGGCATGGGCGTCGGCATGTTAGCTCGGCCGTGACGGTTCCTCCCCGGAGGATCAAAAGGGAACGCGGTGCGGGGGTAGCCCCAACGCCGCGGCTGCCCCCGCAACTGTAAGCGGCGAGCCCTTCGCCACCGACGTCACTGAGCGGCCTCGCTCGGGAAGACGGTGAAGGGCAGTGACCCGCGAGCCAGGAGACCTGCCGTCAGTCGTGGTCACACGCGAGACACGCTGGGCGGGGTGCCCCGGCGGGTGCGGAAGCATGCGCACTGCGCGTGGTTCGGCCTCGTTCGCGGTGACGTGCCACTGCCGTCGCCCGAGGCCCATCAACGTGTCCCGTTCACCGTCCATCCCGCTGATGTCCGTGCTGGCCCTGTCCTGCGCGATCCCCACCGCCGTCGCAGCCCAGGGGGCGCGCTCTGAGGAGACCGCCGTGGTGCTCGACGCGCTCTCGGTCGAGGGGACCCTCACCGCCACGCCGACCTACCGGGTGCCGGAGCTCTACAGCGGCACCAAGACGATCACGCCCCGCCTCGACCTACCGCAGCAGGTCGACGTAATCCCCCGGGAAGTCCTGATTGACACAGCCGCGACCCGCGTCGAGCGCGCGCTCGACTACGTGCCCGGCGTCGGCAAACAGAACGACTTCGGCGCCCAGAACCTCGCCCTGTACTCGGTGCGCGGCTTCGCAACCCAGGATATCTTCCAGAACGGCTTCAACATCGCCCGCGGCTACAACGGCGCCCCCGACACCCAGAACGTCCAGTCCATCGAGGTCCTGAAGGGCCCGGCCGGAGCCCTCTACGGCCGCAGCGATCCGGGCGGCACCGTCAACATCCTCACCAAGCAGCCCGTAGCCCGACCCTTCGTCGAGATGGGCACGCTGTTCGGCAGCTTCGGCACCGCCCGCACCACGGTCGATGCCGGCGGTGCGTTGAGCGAGGACGGCAGCGTCCTCTATCGCTTCAACGGCGCGCTCGCCCGCCAGGACAGCTTTCGAGATTTCGTCGACGGCGATCGGGTGCTGCTCGCGCCGGTGGTGAGCTGGCAGGTCACCCCCGACACCAAGATCACGTTCGAGGCGCAGTACCTGCGCAACCGCCAGACCTTCGACCGCGGCACTGTCGCGGTGAACAACCGCCTCGGCCTCGTCCCGCGCTCACGCTTCTTCGGCGAGCCGGGCGACGATTCCGTGTCCGAGAGCGCGCTGCTGCAGGTGCGGCTGGAGCACGCCTTCAACACCGACTGGCATTTGCGAGTCGCCACGCACCTTAACACCGGTAGCCTCACCGGCGTGCAGACCGGCGCGACCGGGATCCTCGACGACGGGCGAACGCTGCTGCGCGAGTTCCGCCAGCACGACTTCACCTGGGGCGTCGCCATCGGCCAGGCCGAACTCGTCGGGCGCTTCGAGACCGGGCCCATCGCCCACACCCTGCTGCTCGGCCTGGAGCACGAGCGCTACAACAGCACCGAGAACCTCCTGCGCTCGACCCCGCGCCTCGACCCCTTCGCCATCGACCTGTTCAACCCGGTCTACGGGCAGGCCAAGCCTCCGTTCACGCGCCGCTACAGCGCCAGCGAGAACGTCGGCAACACGGCGGTCTACCTCCAGGACCAGATCGCGCTCAGCCCGGAATGGAAGCTGCTGCTGGGCAACCGCACCGACTTCTACAACCAGACCTTCCGCGACAAGGTCGCGAACGAACGGACCGAGCAGGACCGTACCGGCTTCTCGCCGCGGGCCGGCCTCGTCTACCAGCCGCTGTCGTTCCTGGCCCTCTACGGCAACGTCGCCGCCTCGTTCCGCCCCAACACCGGCTTCGACAGCGCGTCCCGGCCCTTCGCTCCGGAGACGGGCTTCGCCTACGAGGTCGGGGCCAAGCTCGACCTGTTCGACGGCCTCAGCGTGACGGCGGCCGCCTTCCACATCGAGAAGGAGAACGTGCTCACCACCGACCCGGCGGACTTCTTCTTCCAGATCGCCGCGGGGGCCGTGCGAAGCCAAGGCTTCGACGTCAGCCTGGTCGGGCAGATCACGCCCGAGTTCCGGGTGATCGGCGGATACGCCTTCATCGACGCGGCGGTCACCCGCGACGAGGTGCTGAGGGTCGGATCACCGCTGCTCAACATTCCACGCCATAGCGGCTCGCTGCTCGGCATCTACGAGGTCCAGGCCGGCGACTGGAAGGGTTTTGGGATCGGCGGAGGGTTCCGAGCGGTCGGCTCGCGGCTCGGCGACAGCGGCGTCGAGAGCTTCCGCTTGCCGGGTTACATCCTGACGGACGCGCTGGCCTACTACCGCTACGAAAACCTGCGCTTCGGGCTGAACGTCGACAACATTTTCGACGAGACCTACTACGAGCGCTCCTACAACACCTTCTGGGTCGGCGTCGGTGAGCCGCGGCGGGTCACCGTCAGCATGACGGCACGGTTTTGATGAGCGAGCGTCCGGAGCCGCCGGAGGCATCGACCAGTCTATCGACCCTGTCCGGCCGCATCGCCTCCATCGATGCCCTGCGCGGACTGGTGATGGTGCTGATGCTCCTCGATCACCTGCGCGAGACCTGGTTCCTGCACGTACCCGTGGCCGACCCGGTCGACGCCCGGACTGCCCTGCCGGCCGTGGCCCTAGCCCGCCTCGTCGTCAGCCTGTGCGCACCCATCTTCATCGCGTTGACCGGCGTGGCCGCGTACCTGTTCGGTACCAGGCATACGCTGGCGGAGACACGGGCCTACCTGCTGAAGCGTGGGCTCGTGCTGATGGCGCTGGAGGTCTTCTACCTCTCGGAACTGTACTGGGGCGTGGCCAGTCCGACGCTCTGGCTGCAGGTCATCTGGTGCATCGGCGTCTGCATGATCGTCCTGGCGGTGCTGGTCGGCCTGCCACGTCCGGTTCTATTCGCGGTAGGGCTGCTGATCGTCGGTGGCCACAACCTCCTTGACCCGATCCACCTCCAGCCTGACCAACCGTTTTTTGCGGTCTGGGCGATGCTGCACCAGCGTGACGTCATCGCGCTGCCGTTCGGGCTGGTCGCCAAGACGACCTATCCGGTACTCCCGTGGATCGGCGTGATCGTGCTCGGCTACGCAATTGGCCCGTGGTTCCTGCCCAACGTCGCGGCGCAAACCCGCGAGCGCCGGTTTCTGGCCCTCGGCTGCGGGATGCTCGTCGCTTTCATGGTCCTGCGTCTGGCGAACGGCTACGGCGACAAGCCCTGCTTCGTGATCGAGGGCGACGCGCTTCGGACCAGTTTGAGCTTCCTCGCGCTGACGAAGTATCCCCCCTCGCTGCTGTTCCTGCTGCTGACGCTCGGGATCGGGTTGCTGCTCCTGGTTGCTCTCGAACGGATGCGCGACGCTTCGGTCGTCTCGGCCCTGGCGGTGTTCGGCGGTGCGCCGATGTTCTTCTACTTGCTCCACCTGACGATCCTGCGGCTCCTGTATCACGGTGCCGCCGCCATCTGGGCCCCGACGCAGGGCAGCGTGTTCGGCGTGGCAGATTACGGCTGGGTGCTGGTCTGGTACGTCGGCCTGGTCGTGCCCCTCTACTGGCCGACGGCCTGGTTCTCGCGCGTCAAGACATCCCGACGCGAGATCGCTTGGCTCAGGTATCTCTAGTGGATGAAATCTGACGGATGGAACCCGTTCCCTGGGCCCACGCCCGGCCCCTTGCCGACCCTCGGAAGGTCCGCTCCCGGCCTGTTGAGGCAGAGGTCAACGACCGGGTTGGGTGGGAAGCAGCTTGGCTGCTTTCAGTCGCAAGACGTTCATAAGCGGACCTAGGATGACCCGCCGTCTCCGGATGGACGGTCCAACCCATCGCAGGGTCGAAGTTCGTTAAAGTCGGATGCCGACATCATCAGAGGCGATGCGACCAGCACGAAAGTGCTCTGCCTCGGGAGACAGGGTGATTCACGATTGCAAAGCCCCGGTCACGCGACATCTCGTGCTGGTCCGGCATGGCCAGAGCGTAGCCAACCGATCCGGCCTGTTCACGGGATTGCTGGACTCGCCCTTGACCGAGCAGGGCCGGAGGGAAGCCGAGGCAGCCGGCCGGCGTTTGGCAGAGTGCAACTGGCGCTTTTCCGCTGCCTTCACCTCGACGCTAACGCGGGCCGTCGTGAGCGGCCGGCTTATCCTCGATGCGCTCGGGCAACCCGGATTGGTCCCCCAAAGCTTCGCCGCGCTCGACGAGCGAGACTACGGGGACCTCAGCGGGCTCGACAAGATCGCCGCCGATGCGCGCTGGGGGGCGGAGCGGATCGAGACCTGGCGCCGCTCCTACGCAGAGGCGCCGCCGAACGGTGAGAGCCTGCGCGATACCGTCTCCCGTATCGTGCCATGCTACCTCCGAACCATCCAGCCGGCGGTCATGGGCGGAGACGTGCTCGTCGTCGCCCACGGCAATTGCCTGCGGGCGCTTGTGATGGCGCTCGAAGACCTCAGCCCGGCGGAGGTCGAGCACCTCGAACTCGCGACGGGCTCCGTCAGGATCTATGAGCTTGCCGCGGACACGACGATCAAGGCCCACTGGATCGACGGGTGAATCCGCCTGTCGGCCTCTCACAATGGGTCTCCGTGATCTGCGAAGGGGCACTTATTTCATCTATTTCAGTGATGGGAAGCATCTAATCATTCCGTTGGAGTGAATGAAAAGAACATGGGATTCTCCGGCATCACATCGGAGCCACCCATGTCCGCGCCCAGACTTTTCTCCCACGCTCGGTCAATGCGTGCCTTGGCCGGCACGAGAGCCATCCTTCCGGGACTGGGTCTCTGTATGGCGGTCACCGCCGCAGCGGTCGGCTTCGAGGCCGTCGAGGCGCATCTGTTCGGTCGCGCCTGGCTCGAAGCCCTGGTGCTGGCGATCCTGCTCGGGAGCGCGATCCGCACCGCCTGGACCCCGTCGCAACGTTTCTTTCCCGGCATCGCCTTCGGGGCCAAGACCGTACTGGAGATCGCGGTCGTTCTACTCGGGGCCTCGCTCAGCCTCACGACGATCCTCGCCGCCGGTCCGGGTCTGCTTTTCGGCATCGCGGGCGTCGTCGTGGTCGCGATCCTGTCGAGTTACGGCATCGGCCGAGCGCTCGGGCTGCATCCGCGCATGGCGATCCTCGTGGCCTGCGGGAACTCGATCTGCGGCAACTCGGCGATCGCCGCCACGGCACCGGTGATCGGCGCAGACGGCGAGGACGTCGCCGCCTCCATTGCCTTCACTGCGGTGCTAGGCGTGCTAGTGGTGCTCGGCCTGCCGCTGCTGGTGCCGCTGCTCGGCCTGTCGCCGATGCAGTACGGCGTGCTCGCCGGCCTTACCGTCTACGCCGTGCCGCAGGTGCTCGCCGCCACCGCGCCGGTCGCGGCGCTCAGCGTCCAGGTCGGAACCCTGGTGAAGCTCGTCCGGGTGCTGATGCTAGGCCCGATCGTCCTGGTGCTCTCGCTCGGCGCGAGCCGGCTGCGCGAGGAGACCGACGAGGCCGCCCCCGGCGTCACCGCGGGCGACCGCCCGGCCCGCGGCGGCCTCGCGATCCACCGCCTGGTGCCGTGGTTCATCCTCGCCTTCCTTGCGCTCGCGGGCCTTCGCTCGACGGGCCTGATCCCGCCGGTTGCGCTCGCGCCGATGTCGGAGACCGCCAACGTGCTGACCGTGGTCTCGATGGCGGCGCTCGGCCTCGGGGTCGACGTGCGCAGCGTCGCCAAGGCCGGGGCGCGGGTGACCCTCGCGGTGGTCGCCTCGCTCCTCGCCCTCGGCGCCGTCAGCCTCGGCCTGATCCGCGTGCTCGGCCTCGTCTGATCCGCGCTATGGCATCGATCCAACTCCTTGATGAAAGAACTGCCGTGACACGTTCGTCCCAATCTTCGTCCGAGGCGGTCGCGCAGGGGACGGGATGGTTGATGGGGCCGGGTCGCGAAGCGGCGGACGCGGCAGCCCTTCTCGACGGGTTCAGTGCGTGCCTCTCGGGGCTTGGCCTGCCACTGGCCCGCGCCACCACCCACGCGCCGACCCTGCATCCGTCGTTCCGCTGGGTAATGCGCGTCTGGCATCCAGGAGCGTCGAGCCTAGCCTTGCGTCGCCGCCACGGCATCGAGAGTACGCCGACGTTCCACGGCAACACCGTCGAGCGCGTAGTCGAGACCCGTACCCCGTTCCGATGCCGTCTCGACGGGGATGGGCCGCTGCCGTTTCCCGTGCTCGGCGAGCTTCGCACCGAGGGTCTAACCGACTACCTCATCGTGCCGCTGCGCGCCGCGCGTGGACGCATGGGCGCCGCCTCCTGGGCCACGGCGAGACCGGGCGGCTTCACGCCGATCGAGATCTGCACGTTGCTGGCGCTGGTCGAGCCGTTCTCGCTGCTGTTCGAGATCAAGGCGCTCGACGACATGCTAGGCGCGGTGCTGAGCGCCTATGTCGGACGCGACCCGGCGCGGCAAATCCTGACCGGCACGGTGCGGCGCGGCGACGTACGCTTGATGCGGGCCGCGATGATGCTGACCGACCTGCGCGGGTTCGGCGAACTGTCCGACCGGCAAAGCCCCGACCGTGTCGTGGCCGCCCTCAACCGGATGTTCGATGCCATCGTGCCGGCCGTCGAGGCGGAAGGCGGCGAGGTGCTGAAGTACATCGGCGACGGGCTACTGGCCGTGTTCGATGCCGATCGCGACGAGGCCGAGGCGCGCAGTGCCGCCTTGCGTGCCGCCGAGGCCGCGCTTGATGCGCTTGCGACCCTGCGCAACGGTGACAGGGCTGCCTTCGAGGTCGGCGTCGCACTTCATGTCGGGGAGGTCGCCTACGGCAATATCGGCGGCGGCGACCGGGTCGATTTCACGGCGATCGGCCGCGATCTCAACGTGCTCGCCCGCGTCGAGCGCCTGTGCAAGACCTACAACACGCCGCTGATCGCCACCGACACCTTCATCGACGGGTTGGCACATGCCCTTGAACCGCTCGGCACCGTCGCCTTGCGCGGTTTTTCCGAGCGTCACGCCCTGTTCGGGTGTCGCAGGACCGCGCCCGTCGGCGCGCCGGCGGCGTGACGCCGAGACGGCGTCCTTGATCGTCCCATTGGAGATCGAAACTTCTCAAATCATCGCGTTTGGAGATCATTCGTATCGCGAAAGACCGTTGGTGGGAATAAATCGTATCCCGTAGCATCTCCCTGGTCGCGAGGAATCGCCACGGGTCCGATGCCTTCGAACGCATCGACGCCGACATCCTTCAAGGGGAGAGACCATGCACGGACTGGACAGACCGATGAACCGCCGCCTCGTCCTGGGTGGCCTAGGGCTCGGAAGCCTCGGCGCCGCCATACCGGCCTGGGCGGCGGGCTCGGTGAAGCTTCCGCTGCCCGGCGGCCCGGACGAGCGGGCGCTGACCACGGCCTTTCCGGGCAAGGCCGAGATGATCCTCCAGCGCACTCATCCGCCGCTACTGGAGACGCCGTTCTCGGTGTTCGACGAGGGTGTATTCACCCCCAACGACCGCTTCTACGTCCGCTGGCACTGGGCCTCGATCCCGACCGAAGTCGATGCCGGCACCTTCCGGCTCAAGGTCCACGGCCATGTCGAGAAGGAGCTCTCGCTCTCGCTCGACGCCATCGCCGGCCTGCCGCGCTTCGAGATCGCCGCAGTGAACCAGTGCTCGGGCAATTCGCGCGGGTTGTTCGAGCCGCGGGTGACCGGCGCGCAATGGGCAAACGGTTCGATGGGCAACGCCCGCTGGACCGGCGTGCGCCTCAGGGACGTGCTCGAAAAGGCCGGGGTGAAGGCCGGTGCCGTGCAGGTGCGCTTCAACGGCCTCGACGAGCCGGTGGTCGACGACGCGCCCGACTTCAAGAAGTCGCTCGATCTCAAGCACGCCAACAATGGTGAGGTGATGATCGCCTACGCGATGAACGGCGAGCAATTGCCGCTGCTCAATGGTTTCCCGCTCCGGCTCGTGGTGCCGGGCTGGTACTCGACCTACTGGGTCAAGATGCTGTCCGACATCGAAGTGCTGGACAAGCCCGACGACGGGTACTGGATGAAGACCGCTTACCGCATTCCTGACGTGCCGGGCGCTAACATCAAGCCCGGTCAGACCGGCTTCAAGACGGTGCCGATCAACAGGATGGTGCCGCGCTCGTTCGTCACCAACCTGACCGATGGCGCCAAGGTGGCGGCCGGAACGCCGGTGGCGTTGCGCGGCATCGCCTTCGGCGGCGATTGCGGGGTGAAGGCGGTGGACTTCTCAGGCGACGGCGGCGCGACGTGGTTCCCGGCGCAGCTCGGCGCGGACGAAGGCCCCTACAGCTTCCGCCGCTTCGACGGCAGCTTGCCGGCATTGGCTGCCGGCAGCCACACGGTCAGGGTCCGCTGCACCAACACCAACGGCGTCGCGCAGCCCCTGGACCGGGTCTGGAACGGGGCCGGCTTCATGCAGAACGGCATCGAGGCCGTGTCCTTCCAGGCCGCTTGAGGAGAACAGCCATGAACCCGATCCGCCCTGCGGCCCTCATCGCCGCCCTCATACTGTCTCCCCTGGTGGCGTTCGCCGCTTCGGCTCCCGAGCCGATGCGCTTCACCTCGCAATCGATCGAATTCCCGACTTCCGACCGGATCTTCCCGGACGGGCCGGGGGCCGAGGCGGTCAACAACAACTGCCTCGCCTGCCACTCGGCCGGGATGGTGCTGACCCAGCCCAAGCTCACGAAGGCGCAGTGGACCGAGACCGTGAACAAGATGGTTCACGTCTACAAGGCGCCGGTCGATCCGGCCGACGTGCAGACCATCGTCGACTACCTCACGGCGTTGAAGCCGACGCCCTGAACCCCCGAATCCCGAGGCCGCCGCGTTTTTTTCGCCGGCCTCGGGGAATAGACCGCGCCCTCCGGCATCTCCCCAGGGCGATGCACGGCCAAACCGGTCTCGCATCACGCAATCCGAATTAGAACCAGCCCTCACGGCAGGCCCCGGCCGCCGAACGAGCGCGCATGCCAGAGAGACACGCTTCATGACCCACGTCCGCACCAGCCTCCGCGCCCTCCTCGCCGGAGCCGCCTTGCTCCTCGCCCAGGGCCAGCCCGGGTCCGCCGCTGGCTTCGACGGCGCGATCAAGAACAACGCCCTGGCGCTGAACGCCGCTGGGACCGTCGCCGCTGTGTCGAACAGCGAGGAGAGCGCCGTCATCGTCTACGACGTCGCCAAGGGCACGGTGCTGCGCCGCCTCGACGGCTTCGTCACGCCGCGCAACATCGTTTTCGCGCCGGACGGCGCCCGCTTCTATGTCTCCGACAGTGGCACCGGCCGGATCACGGTCTATGAGACCGCCACCGGCAAGGAAGCCGGCGTTCTCGCCGCCGGCCCCGGCGCGTTCGGCACGGTGCTCTCGGCCGACGGGGCCAAGCTCTACGTCAACAACGAGGCCGCGAGCACGCTGACCGTGTTCGACACCAGGACCATGCTCGCCGAGGCCGTGATCCCCGGCTTCGCGCAGCCGCGCCAGGGCGTGAAGCTGTCGCCTGACGGCAAGACCGTGTTCGTCACGAACTTCCTTGGCGACAAGATCACGTTGGTCGATACCGCCACCAACAAGATCACCGGTGAGATCGCCGGGTTCGACAAGCTGCGCGCCATCTCGATCACCAAGGACGGCAAGACGCTTTTTGCCGCCAACAGCGGCCGTAATACCATCGGCGTGGTCGATGTCGCCGCCCATAAGGTCACCTCCGAAGTGGAAGTGGGCAAGGACCCCTACGGCGCCGCACTGACCCCGGACGGGCGCTTCGTCTATTCGGGCAACCTGAAGGACAACTCGCTCTCGGTGATCGACACCGGCACCCTCAAGGTCGTCGCCACGGTGACCGGCCTGAACGAGCCGCGCCAGGCGATCGCGTTCTCGGCCGACAACGCCCATGCCTACGTCCTCAACCGCGACCTCAGCGTCGCCGTAGTGGACCGGGCGAAGAACGCGGTGGTCTCGACGATGAAGCCCTGAGGCGACGCGCGCCGGGGGCCTTATCGCCCCCGGCGCGTTCTCGTCGTCGATACGTCACGAACGCAGGACAAAAACCCCATGCTCGGCCTGTTCCAGCGCAAGGACCGCCTCATCGTGCACGGCGAGGCGCCCTACAATGCCGAGCCGCCGCTCGATCGCCTGCGGGCGGCCTTCCTCACCGACCAGGCCGACTTCTACGTCCGCAGCCACGGCGACATCCCGGACCTCGACGCCGACGGCTACCGCCTGACTGTCGACGGGATGATCGCGACGCCCCTCGAATTGTCCGTCGCCGATCTGAAGGCACGCTTCGCGCACGTCACCGTCACGGCGGTGATGCAATGCGCCGGCAACCGCCGGGCCGACATGCTGGCGGTGGCCCCGGTCGCCGGCGACCCGTGGGCGGCCGGCGCCATCGGCAACGCGGAATGGACTGGGGTGCGGCTCGCCGACGTCCTGCACGCCGCCGGGATCGATGCGGGCAGTCCGCGCCACGTCGCCTTCGAGAGCCACGACCGTATCGCGGGGTCGGACATACGCTTCGGCGCCTCGATCCCGCTCGCCAAGGCGCTGGCGCCCGAGACGCTGCTCGCCTTCGCGATGAACGGCGAGCCTCTCGCCCCCGAGCACGGCTATCCGTTGCGCGTGGTGGTGCCGGGATTTGCCGGCATCCGCAGCCCGAAATGGCTCGCCCGCATCACGGTGCAGGACCACCCCTCCGACAACCCGATGCAGGCCGACGACTACAAGCTGTTTCCGCCCGACGTGACCGCCGAGACCGCGGACCCCGCCCACGGCATCACCATCGAGGCGATGCCGCTCAACAGCGCGATCTGCGAGCCCGCCCGCGGCGCAGCGTTGAAGCCCGGCCGGCACGCGATCCGCGGCTACGCCATCGCCAGCGATCGCGCGGTCGCCCGCGTCGACGTCTCGACGGATGGCGGCCGCAGCTGGGCGCAGGCCCGGATCGACCGCGATGCCGACGCGCCCTACGCCTGGACGTTCTGGGAGATCGACCGCGAGCTGACCGCGGGCGAGCACGAACTCGCGGTGCGGGCCTGGGACTCCGCCGGCCAGACCCAGCCGGCCGCGCCCGACGACACCTGGAACTACAAGGGCTACCTCAGCGCCGCCTGGCACCGGGTACGGGTCACTGTGGCCTGACCGTCACGCCCAGAGCAGGGCGGTGGCCGCAAGGCCCGAGATCGCGATCAGCAAGGCCACGATCCCGACGGTGAGGATGCGCGGCATCATCGGGATCTCGGCATCGGCGAGACGCGCCCGGATCGCCCGGTCCCGCCATGCGGCGCCGGCGAACGAGGCAAGCGCGCAGGCGATCAACGTGAGCGACAGCACCTTCAGCGGCCAGACCGCCAGCACCTCCCGCAGGAAGCGCTGCGCGGCCAGGCCGACGCCGAGGAAGGCGAGCCCGGTGCGAAGCCACGCCACGAACGTACGCTCGGCTGCCAGAACCGTCCGGTCCTCGGCGAGCCTCACCCGGGGATCGTCGGGGTGCACGGGTTTCGCAGGATCGCTCATCCGGCACCCGCCGTCGCGATCAGGTCGAGCAACGCGTCGGCGGCCCGGCTGCGGTAGCGCTCCTTGTGGCGCAGCACCCGGAACGGCCGGCTCGGCAGGGCGAACGCCGCCCGCACCAGGGTTCCGGTCCGAAGCGCGGCGGCGACCACGGTCTCGGACAGGACGGCGGCCCCGCCCCCGGCCTCGACGGCGGCGCGCACCGCCTCGTTAGAGGGCAGTTCGAGCGTGACCCGAAGCTGGGCGGCTGCGAGGCCGGCCGCACCCAGGGCCGCCTCGAAGGCCGAGCGGGTTCCCGATCCCGCCTCGCGCAGCACCCAGTCGGCCCCGGCGAGATTTTCGGGTTCGAGGTCGGTCGCCCCGGCGAAGGCATGGCCAGGGGCGACCACGAGGACCAGTTGGTCCTGCGCGATGGTGGTGCTCGCAAGCGTCGGGTCGTCGAGCGCCCCCTCGACGAAGCCGAGTTCGGCCTGCCCGGCGCGCACCGCGTCGGCGGCGTCGGTGGTGTTGCCCACCGCCAACCGGATAGCGATCTCAGGGTAGGCCCGGCGGAAGGCGACGAGGTGGCGAGGCAGCCAGTCGCTGGCGATGGTCTGGCTGGCGTAGAGCGCCAGCGTCCCGCGCCGCAGGCCGCTGAGGTCGGCGAGCACCAGTTCGGCGGCCTCGGCCCGGGCGAGCACGGCGCGGGCCTCGACGAGAAATATGCGCCCCGCCTCAGTCAGCTCGATCCCGCGGCCGACCCGGTGAAAGAGCTTGGTGGCGTGTCGCCCCTCGATGTTGGCGATCGCCGTGCTGACCGCCGACTGGACGAGGTTCAGCGCTTCGGCGGCCCGCGTCACGTGCTGTCGCTCGGCCACCGCCACAAAGATGCGGAGTTGGTCGAGGGTCATGGTTGCCGCTGCGGAACCGGCAGTCCACGGACTTGCGCGTCGACCGACTGCGCGACGATCAACAGCCGCGCCTCGTCGGTGCGACCCGTGACGACGTAGGACATGCCGCCATCGACCCAGGAGAAGGCGGCGATGTCGCCCTCGCGGGCGAAGCGGAACACCGTGCGGCCATCCGCATCGCCTACGCGGCTGTAGAGTGTCAGCCGGGTGCCGTGGTCGTCATCGTACATCAGCATCGCGGCGGATTCGGAACCCGCCGGCAGCAGCCGGCCGCCCATCAGGCGGAAGCCGTACGCCGTAAGGTCGGGGGTGGTCACCGCCCGGCCGAGGCGCTTCGAGAGCCACGTAACAAGGTGCGGCTTCTCGTCGGCGCGCACCTCCACCGGATGCACCGCCTCGACCACGTAGGTGCGGAAGGCCGCCACCGCGTCGTCGGTCGCTGGCTCGGTTCGCGCGAGCGTGACCGTGGGTACCTGC
The DNA here is from genome assembly GCF_008039465.1 of Methylobacterium sp. WL120. Lineage (NCBI taxonomy): Bacteria > Pseudomonadati > Pseudomonadota > Alphaproteobacteria > Hyphomicrobiales > Methylobacteriaceae > Methylobacterium > Methylobacterium sp. WL120. The sequence continues at coordinate 69,108 of NZ_VRUT01000001.1, forward strand.
CGCGCGGCATGGCCGAACCAGCCGGCGGCGCCGCCGACCGCGAGGCAGAGCACGGCCGCAGCCGCGACCGGAAGCCAGCGGTAGGTTATCGGGCGATGTCGCGAGCGGATGTTGGCCACCCGGAGCCGCGCCGGAATCGCCTCCTCGGCGATCGGCGCGAGGCGGGCACGCAAGCGCTCGCGTAGGGCGCGATCCGCCGAGACCTCCGCCGCCCGCGCGGGGTTTCCCCTGAGCCATGCCTCGACCAGCGCCTGCCGCTCCGGTTCGAGACGACCGTCGATCAGGCCGTGGAGGTCGTCCTCGCCGACCGGGCGCGGATCCCCGCTCATTTCACCCTCCTCAAGAGTCCGGTCCGGCCAGTTTCCAGAAAACCGCGCATCCGCGTCCGGGCCCGGCTCAACCGCGACATCACCGTGCCGAGCGGTACCCCGAGCACCTGGGCCGCCTCGGCATAAGACAGATCCTCGACCGCGACGAGGAGCAGCACCGAGCGCTGCTCCTCGGGCAGGGTGTCGAGCCCGGTGAGCACGTCGCGTGCCCCCATAGCGGCCTCGGGGTCGGCACCCGGATCGGGCACCTGCTCCAAAGCCTCAGCGCCGACATCGATGCCGCGCCGGCCCCGGCGTCGAACAGTGCCAAGGAACAGGTTGCGCTCGATCGTGAACAGCCAGGCTCGCAGGTCGCCGTCGCGGCGACGTCCGGACCAGGCGGACAACGCCCGCTCCAAAGTGTCCTGGACGAGGTCGTCCGCCGCTTCGCGGTCCCGCAACAGTGCGACTGCGTAGCGCCGCAACGCTAGGATCTGCGGTTCGATGAGGGCGGCGATCTCGTCCACGAGGCTTTACCGATTAGGGCTTGGCGATGTGCCATGCACCGTTGAGGAATCCGTCGCCGGTGATGTCGCCGGGCTTCGTATCCTTGGCGAAGGTGTAGAGCGGCTTGCCCTTGTGGGCCCACTGCATCGTGCCGTCGTCCCGCGTCACCATCGTCCAGTCGCCACTAGCAGCCGAGCCGGAGGCGGCCATCAGTGCCGGCCAGTTGGCGGCGCAGGGGCCGTTGCACATCGACTTGCCGCCCATGTCCTTGTCGAAAGTGTAGAGGGTCATGCTCTTGGAATCGACGAGCGCCGGCCCCTTGGCAGTCTCGGCCGTTATCGCAGGCGCAGCGGCCTGGGCGGCGACGGCGGAGAAGGCGAAGGCCGCAAAGGCGGCGCGGATCAGCATGGTGCGCATGAGTGAGGTCTCCGGCGGTCTACCATGACCGCATCGGGAGAGATGCCGAACGGGCGCGTCTATTCCACTGACATTTGGAAAAGATCGATCACATCGGCAGGGCCACCAATTCGTCCCCGGCCAGGGAATAAAGCCGTTTCCCCGGCATCTCTCCCATCGACAACGAACGAGGAGGACGGCCCATGCGCGGAGCACTGGGATTTGCGCTCACGGCCGCCGTGATGGCCGGCGGCCTCGTCGGCGGCCGGATGATGATGCCCCCGACGCTGGCCGCCGCCGAGCCGCCGGCCATCGTCTCCGCGTCCTTCGACGCGATGATGGCGCAGTCGATGACGCGGATGCATGCCGACATGATGGTCCCGCCCTCGGGCGATCCGGACCGCGACTTCGCTGCGATGATGATCCCGCACCACGCGGGCGCGATCGCGATGGCCCAGGCAGAGCTGCTCTACGGCAAGGATCCGGTCCTGCGCCGCCTCGCGCAGGGGATCATCGTCGAACAGGGCCAGGAGATCGCGGTGATGCGCCGGGCGCTCGCCGATCTCCCTCCCGCGCCGGATTCGTCTGCCGCAGCCACCCACCTTCACCACCATGGCACGGCCCCTGCCGCCGAGATGCCTTCGGAGATCTGCCGATGAAGACCGCCCTCACCCTCCTCGCGCTCGCGATGCTCTCCGGCTCGGCTCTCGCCGGGCAGGCCCCGGGTGCAGCCTTTGCACCGGACGTGCCGGTCAGCGGCAGGGACCGGTTCTATACGTCGGACCAGTTCTCCAACACGGTCTCGGTGGTCGATCCCGCCGCCAACGTCCTGCTCGGCGTGATCCGGCTCGGCGACCCGACGCCGATGAACCTGAGCCCGCTCTATCGCGGCCAGCTCCTCGTCCACGGCATGGGCTTCTCGCCCGACCACAGGACGCTGCTCGCGGTCTCGATCGGCTCGAACTCCGTGAGCTTCATCGACACGGCGACCAACACGGTCCGCCACACCGCCTATGTCGGCCGCGCGCCGCACGAGGCCTTCTTCACGCCGGACGGCCGAGAGGTCTGGGTGAGCGTGCGCGGCGAGGACTACATCGCCGTGCTCGATGCCGCGACCGCCAAGGAGACGCGCCGAATCACCGTGCCGAACGGGCCCGGCATGACGATCTTCTCGCCGGACGGCGCCTACGGCTATGTCTGCTCCAGCTTCAGCCCCGAGACGGTGGTGATCGACACGAAGACCCACTCCATCGTCGGGCGCGTGAAGCAGGAGAGCCCGTTCTGCCCCGACATCGCCGCGACACCGGACGGCAAGCAGGTGTGGTTCACCCTCAAGGATGTCGGCCGGACCCAGGTGTTCTCTGCGACGCCGCCATTCGCGCCGCTGAAGACGATCGAGACCGGGCCGATCACCAACCACGTCAACATCGTCTCGACCAAGGCCGGCCAGTTCGCCTACGTGACGATCGGCGGCCTGAACCAGGTCAAGGTGTTTCGCACCGACGACTTCACCCAGGTCGCCACCATTCCGACCGGCGCCCTACCGCACGGGCTCTGGCCCTCGGGCGACGGCAGCCGCGTCTATGTCGGCCTGGAGAACGCCGACAAGGCGGCGGTGATCGACACCGCGTCGAACACGGTGATCGCCGAGGTGCCGATCGGGCAGGGTCCGCAGGGCGTCGCCTACGTCCCGAACGCCGTGCCGGAGGGCGACGGAATGCAAAACCTCCAAGCGCTGGGCGCAGCCGGCAAGACCAGCGCGCTGACGCTCGCGGGTACCGATGGCAAGCCGGCGACGCAGGTCACCCTGTTCGACCAGGGCGTGTTGCAGACGCTGCAGGCCGCGGTAACGGGACTGCCCTCGAAGATGCCGTTCGTGCTGGCGCTGGCCGCCGATCCGAAGGGGGCCGCAGGCCTGGAGCCGCTCGCCGCCTTCATGACCAACCCGGCCGGCGCGGCCATCGTCAACGCGATCGGCCCGATCCGCCAGATCACCCGCACGGATGCCGGCGCGAGCCGGCGCTACCTCGTGGTGGTCTCGGGCAAGCCCGGTGAACTCGGCGGCGTCGTCCAGATGCAGACTGTGGATTGAACGGGCGGCCTCACGAGCGCGGGAAGCGGGAATCCGAGAGCATGCGTTCGCAGCGCGCGTCCAGCTGCAACGTCTGCTTTCAAGGCCTCCATTGGCTTGCTTCTATGACCGAGTAGGGTCGGTTGCGGAACGTCCGCTTACGGACGCAAGGCCGGAGTCCGCTTGCCACCCTCAGCCAAAGTTGCCGGACGGCCGACGAATGGCCGCTTTCAGGAAGCGCCGGGCAATCCATGCGGCTGGGTTGGGTCGGGTGCAGTCGGTACCGAGCGTTAGATCTAACTGCTACTCGACAACTTGGGGCAACTTAGCGCGACCAAAGGCATGTGCTCGCGCCGCTGCGGGCGGTCTTGGCTTCGATGGAACGGTATCACAGGACGGATACGGCATCCTTCGTCGGTGCTATCGTGCGGCATGTTCGAGCAAGCCCATCGTCACGCGCACCGCTGGCCCGGAGTGCCGCTGGCACTGGCATCCGCCGTCCTGTTCGGTGCTTCGGCCCCCTTCGCCAAGCTCCTGTTGGGCTCAGTGGACCCGCAGGCGCTGGCCGGCCTCCTGTATCTTGGTGCGGGCGTCGGCCTCGCCGCCGTCCACGGCAGCCGGTCCGCCCTCCGGATCGAGGCGCCGGAGGCCCCCCTGCGCAGGTCGGACGCACCGTGGCTGCTCGCGGTGGTGCTGTTCGGGGGCGTGGCGGGTCCCCTGCTGCTGATGCTGGGGCTGGCACGGACGTCGGCGGCCTCGGGCTCGCTCCTGCTCAACCTCGAAGGGCTGGCGACCATGGGCATCGCCTGGGTGGTGTTCCGCGAGAACGTGGACCGCCGCCTCCTGCTCGGCGCGGCGGCCATCCTCGCCGGCGCCGTCGCGTTGTCGTGGCAGGGCCAGGGCGTCCACCTCGACGCGGGCGGCGGCCTGATCGCGCTGGCCTGCCTTGCCTGGGGCGTCGACAACAACCTGACCCGCAAGCTGTCCTCCGCCGATCCGGTCGTGATCGCGTTGACCAAGGGGCTCGTCGCCGGGGGCGCCAACCTCGCCATGGCCCTCGCACGCGGTGCCAGCCTGCCGCCGCCCGGCATGATCGGCTTCGCGGCCGTCGTCGGGTTCCTCGGGGTCGGCGTCAGCCTGGTGCTGTTCGTGTTCGCGCTGCGCCATCTCGGCAGCGCGCGGACGGGGGCCTACTTCTCGCTCGCCCCGTTCATCGGGGCCGTCGTAGCCTTGGTCCTGTTGCCGGAACCAGTGACCCCGCAACTCGTCGTCGCCGCGCTCCTGATGGGGGTCGGCCTCTGGCTGCACCTCGCGGAACGGCACGACCACGAGCATTCGCACGAGGCGATAGGCCATGAGCATGGGCACGTGCACGACGAACATCACCACCATGACCACGATGGTCCCGTGACCGAGCCCCACTCCCACTGGCATCGCCACCAGCCGATGCGGCACAAGCACGTGCACTACCCCGACCTGCATCATCGCCATGGACACGGTTGAGCCGGCGCGGGGGCAATCGGCGCCGCGGTCGAGTTTCGTCACCGTGGGACGTAGAAACAGCAGTAGACCGCAAGCACGACGGCGATGGCCATCGCCGACATCAGGAATGACCGTCGCGCCGCCCTCAGGACATGCGGCCTGACCTTGCGTCGGCGCCTGCTTCCGCCGCCGAATTCCCCGATCTGCCGGGCGAGCTTCTTGCCGGTCATCGCCCCCTGGTCCCATGCCGATGGGCTCCATGGGTCGAGGAGGAGCGCCGCTGGCCGTGACGGATCGGCACGATCACGGGACCATCCCGCCGATCAGGTCCGCCATGTGGGCGCCGGCGGGGTGGCCCGTGGCGGTGCGGTGGTTCTCTGAGCAGGCGGCATAGTCCGGGCCGGACGCGGATATCACCAGCTCGCGGGCGCCGTACGGCAACGTGCGCGTCGCCAGGACAGCCCGGCCCGAGAGCCATACCAGCGACCCCGAGGCGAGGCCCGGGCGCGGCTCGCCGTAGCGGCGCACCCCCTTCGCGCCGGATGGCCTCGCGTGCGGTGACCGGATGGCCTCGCGTGCGGTGACATGAGCTGGTCCGTCGAGCGGCCGACCGACCCAGACGACCTGCTGGAGGCCCTGCTCCCTGCACACCACCAGGACCACCTCGACGGTGTCGGGTCCCGAGGCGAGCGGACGGTCGTGGAAATAGTACAGCCCGGTCAGGTTCGCCTCGCGGTCGACCATCGAGGGTGCATCGACACGGTCCACGGGACCCCAAGCCAATCCGAACGGCGCCTCGCCCGCCGTCGGTTACGCCGCCATGGCCGCGCCTGTCCACGCCACCACCGTCAGTGCGAGCGCGGGGCGGCAAGACATCGTCCTACTCCGCGGCCTGCGGCAGGACGGGGCGTGCATGGGGACCCTCCTTCTCCACGGAAGCCTTCCTCGGGGCGACGGCACCGGCGAAGCGCGCGTAGAGGGCCGGCAGGACGACGAGGGTCAGCAGGGTTGCCGAGATGAGGCCGCCGATGACCACGGTCGCCAACGGACGCTGGACCTCGGCGCCCGTCTCAGTGGCCAGCGCCATCGGCACGAAGCCGAGCGACGCCACCAGGGCGGTCATCGCCACCGGACGGAGCCGGGTCATCGCACCCTCCAGGATGGCCTCGCGCCGTGGCCGCCCGTCCGCGATGAGCTGCTTGATGTAGGTCAGCATCACCAGGCCGTTGAGGACGGCCACCCCGGACAGGGCGATGAACCCGACCGCCGCCGGGACCGAGAACGGCATGCCCCGCAGCCACAGGGCCGCGATACCGCCGGTCAGTGCCAGCGGGACTGCGCTGAACACCAGGAGCGCGTCACGCGCCGAGTTCAGGGCCGAGAACAGCAGCAGGAAGATCAGGAAGAAGCACACCGGCACCACCACCATCAGGCGCTGGCGGACGGAGGCCAGGTTCTCGAACTGCCCGCCCCAGGTCACGTAGTAGCCGGCGGGAAGCCGGACCCCGGACGCGACCTTGGACTGGGCCTCCGCCACGAGCGAGCCGATGTCGCGACCACGCACGTTGGCCGTGACCACGACCCGACGGCGACCGTTCTCGCGCGAGATCTGGTTCGGTCCCTCGGTGACGGAGAAGCTCGCCACCTGCTTCAGCAACACCGAGGAGGCCCGTCCGTTGACCCCCGGGGGCAGCGGGACCGGGATGTTCTCCAGGGCCTCGCGGTCCTCGCGGACCTTGTCGTTCAGGCGCACGACGATGGGGAAGCGACGGTCGCCCTCGAACACCATGCCGGCCTCGCGGCCGCCGATGGCCGCGCCGATAACGTCCTGGATCGAGGACGTGCTCAGGCCGAGGCGGGCCGCCTCCGTCTTGTTGATCTTGATCTCCAGGAACGGCAGGCCCGCCGTCTGTTCGACCTTGACGTCGTCGGCGCCCTCGGTCCCGCGCAGGATCGTGGCGACCTGGTTGGCGGCCTTCAGCATCGGCTCGAACTCCTCCCCGAACACCTTCACGGCGAGGTCGCCGCGGGTGCCGGCCAGCAGCTCGTTGAAGCGCAATTGGATCGGCTGGGAAAACTCGTAGACGTTGCCGGCGAGCGCCCCGAGCGCCTTCTCGATCTGCTCCTGCAGGTCGGCCTTGGACAGGTCCGGATCGGGCCATTCCTCCTGGGGCTTCAAAATGACGAAGGTGTCGGACGAGCTCGGCGGCATCGGGTCGGAGGCGACCTCTGCGGTCCCGGTCTTGGAGAAGACGTAGGCGACCTGGGGGAATCGGCTGATCGCCTGCTCGACCTTCAGCTGCATCGCCTGCGACTGGGTCAGGGACGTCGACGGGATGCGCTGGGCATTCAGCGCGATGCTCTTCTCGTCGAGCTGCGGGATGAACTCCTGGCCCAGCCCCCTGAATAGGAACCCGGCGCCGACGAGCAGCACCAGGGCGACGGCGACGAAGGTCATCGGGACGCGCAGGGCGGCACCGAGGACCGGGCGGTAGGCCGCCTTGATCCCGCGGATGATGACGTTGTCGGTCTCCGTGACCTTGCCGGTGATGACGATGGCGATCATCGCCGGCACGAAGGTCAGCGACAGCACGAACGCCGAGACGAGGGCGATGATGACGGTGAGCGCCATCGGTTCGAACATCTTGCCCTCGACCCCGGTGAAGGTGAGGAGCGGCACGTAGACGAGGATGATGATGGCCTGCCCGTAGAGGGACGGCTTGATCATCTCCTCGGCCGAGGCGCGCACGGTGACGAGGCGCTCCTCCAGGTCGAGCTTGCGCCCGAGCTCCCCCTGTCTCTCGGCGAGGTGACGCAGGGCGTTCTCGGTGATGATGACGGCACCGTCGACGATGAGGCCGAAGTCGAGGGCGCCGAGGCTCATCAGGTTGGCGCTGATCCGACCCTGGACCATGCCGGTCATGGTCATCAGCATCGCCACCGGGATCACCAGCGCCGTGACGATGGCCGCCCGGATGTTGCCGAGCAGCAGGAACAGGATGACGATGACGAGCGCGGCGCCCTCAGCCAGGTTCTTGGCCACCGTCCGGATCGTGGCCTCGACCAGCAGGGTCCGGTTGAGGACGGTCTGGACCTCGACGCCGGGGGGGAGCGTGCGCCGGATCACCGTCATCCTCGCGTCGACGGCGGCCGAGACCGTCCTGCTGTTCTCGCCGATCAGCATCAGGGCGGTGCCGATGACGACCTCGCGCCCGTCCTCGCTACCCGACCCGGTGCGCAGGTCGCGCCCGATGCGGACCTCGGCGATGTCCGAGATGCGGACCGGCACCCCGCCGCGCGTGGTCACGACCACGGAGCCGATGTCCTCCATCGTCTCCAGGCGGCCGGCGGCACGGACGACGTAGCCCTCGCCGTTGTCCTCCAGGTAGCGGGCGCCCTGGTTCGCGTTGTTGGCCTCCAGCGCCCGGCCGATGTCGGCGAACGACAGGTCGAGGGCGGTCAGCTTCATCGGGTCGGGCTGGACGTGGTACTGCTTGTCGAAGCCGCCGATGCTGTCGACGCCGGCGACCCCCGGCACGGTCTTCACCTGGGGCCGGATGATCCAGTCCTGGACCGTGCGCAGGTACGCGGTGCGTTCGAGCTCCGTCGCGAGCCGCTGGCCCTCCGGGGTCAGGTAGCTCCCGTCCGATTGCCAGCCGGCCTTGCCGTCCGGGGAGACCTTACGATCCTTCGGTTGGGCGTAGTGGATCGACCACATGTAGATCTCGCCGAGGCCCGTGGAGATCGGGCCCATGTGCGGCTCGGCCCCCGGCGGCAGGGTCGACTTCGCCTCGCCGATCCGCTCCGCGACCTGCTGCCGTGCGAAGTAGATGTCGAGCTTCTCGGAGAAGACGGCGGTGACCTGCGAGAAGCCGTTCCGCGAGAGCGAGCGGGTGTATTCGAGGCCCTTGATCCCGGCGAGCGCGGTCTCGACGGGGTAGGTCACCTGCTTCTCGATATCGACCGGCGAGAGCGACGGCGCCGTGGTGTTGATCTGCACCTGGTTGTTGGTGATGTCCGGCACCGCGTCGATGGGCAGCTTGGTCAGCGAGAACACGCCGAAGCCCGCCGCGAGCAGCGACAGGAGCACCACGAGCCAGCGCTGATGGACGGAGAAGTCGAGGATCTTCGAGATCATGATGGCCGCCCTCAATGGTCGTGGTCGGCTTCGGCCTTGCCGAGCTCGGCCTTCAGGACGAAGGAGTTGGCCACCGCGACCTCGTCGCCGGGCTTGAGTCCGGTGAGGATCTCGTACGCGTCGTCGTCGGCCTTGCCGATCGTCACGTCCCGCCGCTCGAAGCCCTCCGGGGTCCGGACGAACACGACCTTCTCGCCGCCGATGGTCTGGATGGCGGACTTCGGCAACCGCACCTTCACCGGGTCGCGGGCGATCTCGACCTCGGTTGTCACGAAGGTGCCCGGTCGCCAGGCCATGTCCTTGTTCGGCAAGGATACGATGACCCGGGCCGAGCGCGTCTCCGGGTTGAGGATCGGGCTGACGAAGACGACCTTGCCCTCGCCGCGGGGGCCGTCGTCGCCCCCGACGATGGTCACCTTGGCGCCCTCCCGGACCTTCGAGAGCTCCGTGGTCGGGATAGCGAGCTCGATCCACACGGAGGACAGGTCGGCGACGGTGTAGACGTCGGCCGGATCGCCCTCCTTGCCGACGGCGGTTCCGACGTCGACCTTGCGCTCGACCACCCGGCCGGAGAGCGGGGCCTTGAGTTCGTAGCGGCGCAGCGACGACAGGTTCGGGGTGGTCTCGTCCTTCTTGGCGGACGTCGCGACCTCGGCCGCGTTCAGCCCCAGGGCCGACAGCTTCTGCCTGGCGAGGTCGACGCGGAGGGTCGCCTCCGAGTATGCGGCCTTCGCGTTCAAAAACGCCGATTCCGCCGAGATCCTCTTGTCCCAGAGGGCCTGCTGGCGGTCGAAGTTGGTCTTCTCCAGGTCCGCCTTGACCGTCGCGGTGAGGAAGTCGCTCTTGGCCTCGGCCACCTCGCGGCTGTCGAGGACGGCCACGACCTCGCCCTTGGCGACCTCCTCGCCGAGGCGCTTGCGCATCTCGGCCACGGTGCCGACGACCCGCACGGGGACGCGAGCGATCCGGTCGGCGTCCTGGGCGATGGTGCCGGGCACCAGGAGATGGCGCGAGAGGATGCCGCCCTCGACCGTGGCGAGCTTGATGTCCTGCTCCGCGGCCTGCTCGGCGGACATCTTGATCTTGCCCTCGCCCTCCTCGTCGTGGCCATGCGCCTCGCCCTCGGCGTGCTTGTGGCCTCCGGCTTCGGGCTTGGCCTCGCTCTCGGAATGCTTGTGCTCGTCGGCAGGCTTGGGCTCGGCGTCGGCATGTTCGTGGCCATGCTCGCCATGACCGTGGCCATCGTCGGCTGCGGGTGTCGCCGGCTTGGTCATGGCCGCGTTGGTCGGTGGCGCAGCCCGGGCGTTCGTCAGGCCGGCGGCGGCGAGTGCGCCCTGCACGACCTCGGAGACGCGGGGGAAGGCACCGCCGATGGCGATGCCGATGGCCAGGAAGGCCACGGAGAGGAATGCACGCATGGGAATGGGCCGGGTCCGCCAGGGACGTCGCCTCGCCGCGCGTGCGGCCGGGGACGGTCCTTACTGAATGATCGCGATGGTGAGGGGCCGGGACCCGCGAGGGGCCGGCCGTGACGCGCCACGGACGTGACGACGTCGCCTCAGGCGCGAGGCGGCCTGGGAAGGCGGTCGGGCGAGACCGATCCGATGGCGGTGGTCACGGTCGCGTAGGAGGCGCGCGCGGTCCCGCGGGACGGCAGAACGGGCGTCCCGTCTACGTTCAGGGCCTGATGGCACCCGCAATTGGCATGGCAGGCCGGGCAGGCATCGGCGTGATCGGAAGCGGTCGCCTGCGTCGGTGCGGATACGGACAGTTCGTGGCTGACGGACCAGTGCGCCTCGGCGGAATGGATCGCGCCGGGGACGACGAGCGCCAGGACCAGGACGAGCGAAAGCACGCGGACGGTGGTCGCCCACCAACCGCGCATCATCTCGTAGGCCCTGATCCGGGGTCCCGTGGTCATGGTCGCCTTATGAACGATTCAGTGCCACCCGTACATGCCGGGTGGCCCAAGACGAGGGCCGAGCCTCAATAGTCGTCGTGGTGGTGATGGTGGTGCCTGCGCTCGCCATAGAACCCACGCTCCCCATAGAAGGCCCGGTCGCCGTAGTCCCGATGCGGACGGTGGATGACGACGTCGTCATGGTCGCCGTGGTGATAGCGGTCGACGTGGACGTCGCCTCGCCGGTCGAAGTCGCCGCCGTAGTATTGGGCGGACGCCGCGGCCGGGGCGAGGATCAGGCTGGCTGCGACCAAGGCAGGGATGCGGACACGCATGGCTCGTTCCTCAAGGGATGATGCTGTCAGGATCGGCTTCGACGGTTGAACGAAGCCTGAAACCGCCGTTCATCCACCGGCGGCCGAAAGCACCGAACCGATCCCTCGCGACGCGGATGCAGGGCTCCTCCGGTCGCAAGGGTTGAAGGCATCCCCTTCCGTTCGGGTATGTTCCCGATGGCTCAGACGACGTGGGCGGGGGCGAGGGCGCAGGCGCTATCCGCGCTCGTCTCGACCTGCAGGGTGGTGTGGCCGATGCCGAACCGTTCCTTGATGCCGGCGGCCGCGTTCATGAGGAACGCGTCGTCGGGTCGGCCGCCGGGCATCAGGAGATGGGCGGTCAGGCAGGTCTCGGTGGTGCTCATCGCCCAAACGTGGAGGTCGTGCAGGGCGGCGACGCCCGGCAGTCCTTCGAGGTGGGCGCGGACGTCGGCCGGATCGATGCCCGGCGGGACGGCGGCGAGGGACAGCGTGAGGCTGTCGCGCAGGAGGCCCCAGGTGCTCCAGACGATGACCGCCACGATGGCGAGGCTGACGACGGGATCGAGCCAGGTCCACCCGGTGTAGAGGATCACGAGGCCGGCGATCACCACGCCCGCCGAGACGGCGGCGTCGGCGGCCATGTGCAGGAAGGCGCCCTTGATGTTGATGTCGCCCTTGGCCCCGGAGGCGAACAGCCAGGCGGTGATGCCGTTCACCAGGATGCCGACCGCGGCCACGATCATCACCGTCTTGCCGGCGACGGGTGCTGGTTCGCCGAAGCGCTGGATCGCCTCCCAGGCGATGGCGCCGACGGCGACCAGCAGGAACACCGCGTTGAACAGGGCCGCCAGGATCGACGAGCCCTTCATCCCGTAGGTGTAGCGGGCGCTCGGGGCGCGCTTGGCCAGCACCATGGCGACCCAGGCCACCACGAGGCCGAGCACGTCGGAAAGGTTGTGGCCGGCATCGGCCAGCAGGGCCATCGAGTTCGCCAGCACCCCGTAGGTGGCCTCGACGACGACGAATCCGACGTTGAGGGCGATGCCGATGGCGAACGCCTTCCCGAAGCTCGCCGGGGCGTGGCTGTGTCCGGGGCCGTGGGCGTGCCCGGCGTGGGCTTCGGAATGGTCGTGTCCGGCGTGGTCGTGGCGTTCCGTCATCTCGGCTTCCGGTCTGAGGGTGCAAGCATCGATGCCTAACTCCTCTACCCACTAGAGGAGCAAGCCCGCGTTTCGGCCTCGGTCAGTGCCGGTCGCTGAGACACTCGCCGTGGTCGGCCAGCACCTCGATGATGCGGCATTCCCCGACGTCGCCGCCCGAGCACTGCTCGACCATGGCCTGCATCTCCCGCCTGAGGCCGGTAAGCCGGGCGATCCGGTCGTCGATGTCGGCGAGGTGTTTCCGGGCGATGGCGTCCGCCTCCCCGCAAGGCCGATCGGGATGTCCGGCCAGGTCGAGAAGGGTTCGGATATCCGCGATCTCGAAGCCGAGTTCGCGGGCGTGCCGGATGAACCGCAGCGTCCGGACGTCGCCCTCTCCGTAGGTGCGGCGATTGCCTTCCGTACGCACCGGCGTCGGCAGCAATCCGCGTTCCTCGTAGAACCGGATCGTGGGGACCTTCACCGCGGCGCGCCGCGACAACTCCCCGATGGCGATGGGCTTCATTCCGCTTGCTCCTCTAGTCGCTGGAGGAAGTAGGGTGCCTTCGAGAGATGCGGAAGGCACCCGCCATGAGCGATGCTGCGACCCCGGACCGAACCGAGAGCCCCCCGACGCGCCTGCGCGTGACCGGGATGGACTGCGCCTCGTGCGCCGCCAAGGTCGAGAACGCCGTTCGGCGCCTACCCGGCATCGAGGACATCTCGGTCTCGGTGGCGACCGAGACGCTGACGGTGCGGCATGGACCCGCCACCGACGCCCGGGCCATCGCGGCGACGGTCCGCAGCCTGGGCTACGGCGCCGAGGCCCCCTCCGCCGACACGGTGTCGGATGCCGAACGACCTGAGCCGGTCTGGTGGCGGTCTCCGAAGGCGCTGCTGGCGTTCGCCTGCGCGGCGGCCCTGGTGCTGGCTTACGCGGTCGGCCAAGCCGCGCCGGCAACGGAGCGCTGGGCTTTCCTGGCGGCCATGGCGGTCGGCCTGGTACCGATTGCTCGACGTGCCGTCGCGGCCGCCCGGCACGGGACGCCGTTCTCCATCGAGACCCTGATGTCCGTGGCCGCCATCGGCGCGACCGCCATCGGGGCGACCGAGGAGGCGGCCACGGTCGTCTTCCTGTTCCTGGTCGGCGAGGTGCTGGAAGGGGTGGCCGCAGGCCGGGCCAGGGCGAGCATCCGGGGTCTCACCGGCTTGGTGCCCGACACGGCCCTGCTGGAGGGCGACGGATCGATGGAGCGGGTGCCCGCGGCGAGCCTGCGGGTCGGGGCGACCGTCCTGGTGAGGCCGGGTGACCGGGTCCCGGCGGACGGAACCGTCCTCGACGGGGAGAGCGCGGTGGACGAGGCGCCGGTCACCGGCGAGAGCGTGCCGCGGCGCAAGGCACCGGGCGATGCGGTGTTCGCCGGGACCGTGAACGGGGACGGCGCGCTTCGGGTGCGGGTGACCGCGGCGGCGCGGGACAACACCATCGCCCGGGTCGTGCGGCTGGTGGAGGAGGCCCAGGAGGCCAAGGCCCCGACCGAGCGCATGATAGACCGCTTCTCCCGCATCTACACCCCGGCCGTGGTCGCGGTGGCCGCCCTCGTCGCGATCCTGCCACCGCTGCTGTTCGGGGGCTCGTGGGACGGCTGGGTCTACAAGGGGCTCGCCATCCTGCTGATCGGGTGCCCCTGCGCCCTGGTCATCTCGACGCCGGCCGCCATCGCGGCGGGGCTCTCGGCAGGCGCCCGGCGGGGCCTGCTCATCAAGGGCGGCGGCGTGCTGGAACGGCTCGCCGCCGTGACCATGGTGGCCTTCGACAAGACCGGCACCCTGACCGAGGGCAAGCCCGTGGTCACCGACGTCCTGGCGTTCGGCCGGTCCGAACGGGAGGTCCTCTCCCTGGCCGCCGCGCTGGAGGCGGGCTCCTCGCATCCGCTCGCCAAGGCGGTCCTGGCCAAGGCGGCGGAAGCCGGCGCACCGATGCCTCCGGCATTCGGGTCGAAGGCGCTCGGCGGCAAGGGGATCACCGGCAATGTCGGCGGCCTCGACCTGTTCCTCGGATCGCCGCGGGAGGCGGCAGCGCGCGTGACGCTCAAGGCGGAGCAGGAGGCGCGGATCTCCACCCTGCAGGGCGAGGGCAAGACGGTCGCCGCCCTGCTGGCGAACGGGGCGTTGGTCGGGCTGTTGGGCATGCGCGACGAGCCCCGGTCCGACGCCAAGGCCGGAATCGACCGTCTCGCGGCGGAAGGCATCGGGGCGGTCATGCTGACCGGCGACAACGCCCGCACCGCCCGGTCTGTGGCGGGAACGCTCGGCATCGAGGCACGGGCCGAGCTCCTGCCGGAGGATAAGCAGCGGATCGTGCGCGAGCTCCAGGCCGGGGGTGCGGTCGTGGCGAAGGTCGGGGACGGCATCAACGACGCCCCGGCGCTCGCGGCCGCCGATGTCGGCATCGCGATGGGTGGCGGCACCGACGTCGCGCTGGAGACGGCCGATGCCGCGGTGCTGCACGGGCGCGTCGCCGACGTGGCGCGGATGGTCGAGCTATCCCGCCGGACGCTGGCGAACATCCGCGCGAACATCGCCATCGCGCTCGGACTGAAGCTCGTGTTCCTGGTCACCACCGTCGCCGGCATCACCGGTCTGTGGCCGGCCATCCTGGCTGACACCGGAGCCACGGTGCTCGTCACGGGCAATGCGCTGCGGCTGCTTGGCATGCGGCTTCGTTAGGCGAATGGCGCCTTGGCGCGGCGTGGGACGCGTGAAGCTCGAAGCCGTCGGCTTCATTCGGTAGACTTCGCTCCGTGGGCTGCGGACAGGTTGTCCCTGGAGATCGTCGTCGATCTACCTTTGACCCCTCCCGTGGACAAATCCAGAAGGCGGGTCTCCGAAAGGGGGCGCCGCCTTCACTCGTTCTCGACTTCGAAGGACGCGGAAAGCGCATCCCGCGGCCCTCCTCCGGGAACCTCCTTGCATCGCCGGAAGGGTAGGCGCCCAGGCTCTTGCGTGCCGACACCGTCGGCGCACCGAGCTAGGCCACCCATGCTTCGCATTGAGCATCACCGCTCAGGAACGACAAAGGCCGCCCTCCTTTCGGAGGCGGCCTTTGTTTTACTCTAGGTTGATTCAATGCGGAACTTTGGTGGTGAAATGCGGATCATTGGGTCGGCTATCAGTACCTCCATAATGACGACGAGTTCGATGTCTCGTTCCACATCGTATTCGACGGACAGAAAGCGCATGACGCCTATCAACTCTCGGAGCGGCATGTGAAGCACTTCATACCGGACAGCAATCCGAATTGGCTGAAGGTGCGCGTGTTCGACAGCGAGGAGCGATAGGCCATCGATATCGATCTCCGGCGGGATGAAGTCCGGGGCTTCGTCCGATCCAGGTCTCGTGTGACCCAGGGTCAATCGATTCGGGGCCGTGAGGGGAAGGCGGTCAGGCCGACGCTTGTGCTGTCCAAGGACGAACGCAGATATGGAAAGGGGCCCCGAAGGACCCCTTCACGATCACATGCGGTGGTGGCGATGGCCATGACCATGGCGCATCATGTGGCCGCGGTGGTGATGGTGGCGCATCATGTGGCGGTGACCGTGACGATGCCCCATCATGCGGCCGTGCCCGCGATGGCCGTGCATGCCGTCCATGCGGACGTCGACGATGTTGGTCGTGGCATCGACGGCGCCGATCACACCGGGAGCGGCGGAGGCAGGTGCGGCGATGCCGATGGCGCCGAGCGCAGCTAGGGCGGCGACGGCGAACAGGGACTTCCTCATGAGGCTTCCTCTCAGGTTGTTGGTGGCCTGGATCGGGTCAGAGACCAATTCGGCGACACCTTTGAACGGCCATGCTTCCAGGACCGTTCCGCCGGGTGCGTACTCGCAAGCCGGGCATGGACAAGAGAACGTTGTTCTCGCGATTGCCTCGGTTCTTTGAGGCGCAGAAAAGCTGACGCCTGAGTATCAGCACCGCCGGTTCATCGAAGCCGCGCGCGAGCTTGGTGTGAGCGAGGATGAAGCTGAACTCGGTCGTCGGGGCGGACATCCGCCCGGCCTTGATGGCCTTGGCGATCCGCTTGCGGCCGACGCTGGCCACGACCCTCGGGGGACGCGCCCAGATGCCCGGGTGGTTGGTCCAGCCGTTGAGCGCCTTGTCCCCCGCCTTGACCTCGAACACCCCCCAGCGGGCGGATCCGGCGGTCATGCCGGGCGTGCCGGTGTTGCGCTGGTAGCCCCGGGCCGCGAGGCGGGCGATGTTCCTGGCGTCGCGGGACGGGACCTTGTCGCCGGCGCCGGGGGAGCCGAACCCGGTATAGGAGATCGCGTGCGCGTTTGGGATCTTCAGCGTCGTCTGGTCGGCGAAATAGGCGTCCACGCCGACGTCGCCGGGCAGGCGGGTCTGCATCCCGTCGCCGAAGCTGTACTTCATCCATGTGGACTGCAGCGGCAGGACGAACACCGCGGCCGAGGCCTCGCAGACGGTCGTCACCTTGCCGATGAGGTCGCGGTCCACGGTGTAGCGGACGGCGTCGCGGGTGAGCCTGTTGGGGTGGCTGAAGGTCGTGTCGACCGACCGCCGCCACCGGTTCACGCCGTCCATGACGACGCCGGTCAAGGAGAACTAGATGGCGCGGGGAAGCCGGTCGGCGCCGAACTCCTCGAAGGCGCGCTGCGCGTCCCGGACGGCCTTTCCGATGTCGAAGCGCACGTCAAGACCGGACACGGGATCCTCGCGAAAAGGCGGGGCCGGGAGGCTGTCCCGCCGGCCCCGAGGTCAGCACACCCGCACCCGGAAGCGCGGCGATTCGGATTGTACCCCCCTCAGGCGGCGGCCAACAGCCTCGGGGCGGGATCCCCGGGGAGGCTCAGGGCGCCGGTACGGAGCC
Source organism: Methylobacterium sp. WL120 (assembly GCF_008039465.1). NCBI lineage: Bacteria > Pseudomonadati > Pseudomonadota > Alphaproteobacteria > Hyphomicrobiales > Methylobacteriaceae > Methylobacterium > Methylobacterium sp. WL120. Next base: position 86,257 of record NZ_VRUT01000001.1, read on the forward strand.
GTTCACGGACGGCGGCGTGGGCATCGAGCTCCGCCATCCCGTCGGCCATCAGGCGCTCCCTGGCGAGCCTGACGATGCCGCGGAGTGGCAGGGCGGCATCCCGGTCGCCGGTCGCGTCCCTGAGCCGGACGTGCTCAGCGATTAGGGCATCGACCAGGGCGGCGTCGACGGCCGCGATCGCCGCCGTGGCCTCCAGGGCGTAGACGTTGGCGGCATGCCGCTCGCGATACCGGCGGGCCCTCTCCGCACCGAGGAGGCGCTGGCGGGCGAGCTGATCCTTGGAGAGACGACGGCGAGGCATGGGATGGGCTCCGGGTTGCGATCCCGGAGTGTCCGCCCGTCCCCTGCAAGGGACAATGGCGTGACGTGCGGCCTCAAACGAGGAACGCCCCCCCGGAGACCGAGAGGGCGTTCGAGATGTGCTGCATCCCGCGTGCTGATACGCCTGAAGAATATACCGCAGCGCCTAGGCAGCGACAAGGCCGATGCGGTGCCGGAGACCACCGCCACCGGATGCTTCCCGATAGAGTTCGACCTCCCGGACCCGGTCCGCCGCGATGTCGAGCGGAGCCAGCGCGGCCGGCTGGATGGGCAAGGGACGGCGCCGGGAGACACGACGGCGGTCGGCACGGAACGACGTCCTGACGGGCTTGGCGGAGGCCGTGGCGAGGTCCTGGAAGGCGGCGGCGGCGAGGGCGGCATCGGCCGGGGAAACAGCGGCAGGATCCGTCAGCAGGCGGGCGTTGACCTCCACGGACCCCCGAGACCACCAGTCCTCGATCCTAAGCCACTCCCACGTCCCGGTGGCGGTCTCGACGGTCGCGAACACCCGGGTGATCCGGTTGACGCGCACCGTGCCGGCAGGAACCGCCGGAGCCGACGAGGGAAGGGGGGTGGAGGCGGCGGGCAGGATCGGGTCTATGACCACTATAGGGTGTGACACTCCTTCGGGTGTCGGGGTCGTAGAATCGTCTACATCCGAGCGGGCTGAGGCGGTCTCGACGGACAGGATAGCCTCGGCCTCGATCCATGCGGCATCGGCCTCGCGGATCGCCTTGCGGATCGTGTCCTCGTGCTTGCCGAACGCCTCGACGAGCTCTGGGTACGTGGCGCCGTCGAGGCGCATCAGGCGGGCGTAGGAACCCCAACCGATCCGGTCCTCGGACTGGCTGTCCCTCGTTGCGCGCTGCGGGTCGCGGGCCGTCCTGCTGACCCTCTGGCGCTCCGCAGGGGTCCGCGCAGGGGCGCCGTCAGGACGCACGACGAGCAACCCGAAGTCCGAAGCCACGCCGGCGTCGACGAGGAGCCGTCCGGCGACGGTCGTGTAGCTGTAGTCGTAGAACGCGGGGCGGTCGGCGGTTCCCTTCCAGTCCTTGCGCTGCCCCGCATCGTGGGCGCGGATGCCGTTCTCGACGCCCTTGAGGGACGAGGCGACCTCGGCTACCGGCAGGCCGATGCGGGGTGCTAGCCGCTGGGCCCATTCCAGGGCTGTGCCTCCCTCGGTCATGGCGATGGCGATGGACCGGAACATGACCCACCAGTCGCGCGTCTTGTGCTGCTCGAACCAGCCCTGCCCGCGATGGTCGAGTAGGCGGTCGAGGTCCTCGCCGATCAGGCACCACTTCGTGCCGTTGAGGACCTGGCGCGGCTTGCGGACGGGCGGCACGTAGTCCGGGTTCTCGGCCTTCCAGGCCTGCCGGTCCTTCCTGATCTGGCGCATCTCGGCCCGCGTGTAGGGCATCAGGGCGTCGCACCAGGCGTCGAAATCGACGCGCTCGACGTCCTCCCACGAGGATGGCCACGCCATCCTGGACATGCGCCCCGTCTCGCGGTGGACCGTGCCCATGATCTTTAGAACGCGCGCCGGGTCGATGGCGCCGGTGTCGAGGCCGAGGTCGCGATGGAGGCGCCAGACCTGCAGCATCCGGGCGTTGAACGCCTCGACCTTGGGGTCGACCTTGGCCTCGACGAGGTTGCCGTCCTTGTCTTTCCGGGGGCGCGCCTTCGGGACGTTGCCGTCATTGTCGAGTGTCGGGCCGCGCAGGCCCTGCATGGCGAGTTGCCATCGCGGCAGGGCCTTGCCGTCCATCTGAGTGGTGAACAGCCAGGATCCGTAGCATCCCTGTCCGCTGTCGGGAACGAGCGAGAGCCGCGGGATCCCAGCCTTGTCGTAGGTCTCGATGAGCAGGGCCGCGACTTCCTCGGCCGACAAATGGGCGTAGGGCAACCCCGGCTTGTAAAAGTCGTAGTCCAGGGACGCCGCCCCAATGCCGGTGACGTTGGCGTTGCCCCGACGGCCGGAGAACCTGAGCTGCCCCTGGTACTCGATCTCGGCTTCGGCGATCTGCTTGGAGAGCGCCTTCGAGGACGGTGCGACGATGCCCTCGTCCCAGCCGCGGCCGTCCCGAGCGGCCCGGGCCGTGCAGATTTTCCCGCGCGACCGCCGCGGGTGAAGTTCCCGGATGTGTCGGCGCTGGAGCGCAAGGCGGTCTGAGGGAGAGGGGAGCAAGGGGCTCAACGGTCAGCACGGGGAACGGGACCGTCGACGGGGCAGCACTCCCACCGACGAATTCGAGGATGGTACCCGCGTCGCGTGAAAGGTCAAAATGGCCGGACCGGCGGCAGAGTGCGCAGCCGTCGCCTCCGAGGCGGGCCGGCCCGAGATGCCCCGGATCGGCACCTCGGCGTCGACCCCGGCCTGCATGGGGCTTGGGCGCTCCTCGACGGGCACGGCCTGCTGCTGGTCGCCGGCGACTTCCCGATCGGCGCCGACGGCGAGATCGACGTCGTTAGGCTCGCCGACACCTGGCGCGACCTGGCGCCCCAGGCTGCCACCGTCGAGCTCGTCGGGCAGATCACCCGGATCAAGGGCCGGGCCATGGGGATCTCGGGCCGGTTCAACTTCGGCCGCCGCTACGGCGCGGTGCTGGCGGTCCTCGACCTGCTGGCGATCCCGCGGGACTCGGTCGACCCGACCTTGTGGAAGGCCCGCACCGGCGTCAGCGCCGACAAGAAGACGTCGCTCAACCTGGCCCGCCGGCTCTGGCCCGCGCACGCGCCGACGACCTTCCGCCTGATCAAGCACGAGGGTCGCGCCGAGGCCGAGCTGATCGGCCGGTACGGGCTCACCCACCGCAACCTGCGCCGGAGGGCATACTGATGCGCGGCCACGACCTCACGCTCGCCCGCATCGACGACGCCACCGTGAAGGCGGTCGCCGGCGGCCACGAGCTCGCCACCACCACATGGGCGCCCCGGGTCGACGGGGATCGCCTGACCCATTTCGCCGCCGTCGCGATCGTCCGGGAGACCTACGCGGGCTGGGAGCCCGAGGACTTCCAGCGGGCGAACCTCCAGCTGCACCGCGCCGCCCGGGACCGCCTGCGCGAACTGGCCACCCGAGCCCTGAGGGATGCCGACTGATGCGCCCCCGCCCACCGCGTGACCCGCCTCGCCGCCTTCCTCGTCCTGGGGGCCCTGGCGGCGACGCCGGCCGCCGCTGGGTGCCAGACAGTCCCCTCGATCGTCGAGGACCTGCGCGGGCGCCTGCCCGCCACCGCGTACGTCGCCGAGGTCTTGGCGACCGTCACCCCGACGATCCTCGCCTGGCTGGAATCGGAGGGCCTGCCGCATCGGGCGGACCAACTGGTTCAGGTCGCCGGGCCCCGGGGCTTCGCCCTGATCCTCGTCGCGAGCGACACGGACTAGGACTGCGACGGGATCGCGACCGTCGAACTCATCGGGGACAAGGCAGTGGAGCTCGCCCGGCTTGTGCGCCGGTTCCGCGAGCTGCGCGGCTACGGCCCAGAGCGCGCAGCATGACCGCCTCGGACATCACCCTCCTCAAGGCCGAGATCGCCCTGCTGCGGTCGGTGTCCCCGACGAAGGGGCCCGCCCAGCGCTACGGCGAGGCCGCGATCCGGAACGTCATCGCCGACGCCGGCGAGCGCCTCGCCGCCTCCACCTTCCGCAATCCCGTGACCCGGAGGTCCTGATGGCCCGCCCCAAGGACGGCACATTCCGCCAGCTTTGCGGCGAGATCGACCCGCGCAAGGTGGCCGAGATCGTCGACGGCTACGGCCTCGGCATCGCCCGCGAGCGCTGGCACTGGGCCTACGCCTTCATCCACGCGATTGCCCAGGAAGGTCGCCGCATGAAGGTGGCCGGCGAGACCTGGAGGCGCGTCCCCCGGCCCGCCGGGCCCGAGGTCGAGGAGGTCGAGGCCCCGCCAGCCCGTCCCCCGCGTCCCATGCCGGCCCCACGGCTTGTCGAGCGCCAGTCGGCTCCGGCGCCCCGGGCCACCCCCATCGTCCCGGCCGAGGTCGACCAGGTCGCCGACCTGTTGCGTAGGCTGGCCAGCCACGAACACCTCATCGAGGAGATGGCCGCCAGGCTCGCAAGGTTGGAGGCCCGGCAGACGGCGACGTCGCCCTGGGTCGTCCCGATCCGCCCGGCCCCCGCACCGGCCTGGGATTTCCCGGTCGAGCCTGATGCCCTGCTGCGGATGCTGCGGCGCTGGTCGGTCCGGATGGTCGCCCTGACGTAACGCGTCCACCCAGCGTCGGGTCCGCGAGGCCGAGGCCATGGCACAGACACTCACCCGGAAGGCCGCCTGATGACCGCCGCACGCGCCACCGACGACCAGATCCTGTCCGCCGTCCGGGACGCCGGCTCCGTCCGGGCCGCCGCCAAGGCCCTCGGGATGGCCCGATCGAGCGTCTGGGAGCGCGTCAAACGGCTCTCAGGGACGGTGCAGAGTAATGATACCGAACGGGCTTTCAGTGCCTATCGCGGGGAACTCGGCACCAAGTCGGTGCTCCCGGGCTTCGAGCTGAAGCGGACGACGGCGGTCCTCGACAGGCACGGCGACGTCGCCCGCGGGTACGTGACCCAGTCCAAGGCCCCGGGCCGCCTGGCTGAAATTCCAGCCGGCCGTGTGCTGAAGGGCGTGTCCATCCTGAAGGATTCCTCGGGCCGGGTGACCCAGGAATGGGTGAAGACCCGCGAGGGCCGGGACCCTCAGGACGTCATCGAGGCGATCAAGGCGGCCTTCGAGGGCTACGAGGGCCGGCACGAGCCGATCCCGGCGCCGGCGGCCGCGGGAGCCGACCTGCTGACGCTGCTGCCTCTGGCCGACTGGCACATCGGGGCGCACAGCTTGGGCCGCGAGACCGGGACGGACTGGGACCTGAAGATCGCCGAAGAGGTCATCGGCCGCGCCGTCGAGAACGTCGTCGAGCGGTCCCCGGCCTCGGGCCTCGGCGTCGTCCTCGGGGGCGGCGACCTGATGCACGCCGACAACCAGGACAACCGCACCGCCCGGTCCGGAAACCAGCTCGACGTCGACGGCCGGTACCCGAAGGTGTTCGACGTCGCCTCCCGGCTCACCGTCCGGACCGTCGATGCCATGCTGCGCAGGCACGACCGCGTCGTCGTCCGGATCCTCAAGGGGAACCACGACGAGCACTGCGCCGTCGCGATCGCCCACTTCCTCTACGCCTTGTACCGCAACGAGCCCCGGGTCGCCGTCGACCTCGACCCGTCGCTGTTCTGGTACGCCCGGTTCGGCCGGGTGATGCTGGCCGCCACTAACGGCTACGAGACGAAGCTCCAGGACCTGCCTGGCGTCATGGCGGCCCGGCGCGCCGAGGACTGGGGCCTGACACGGTTCCGCTACGCTCACGGCTTCCACATCCACCACAAGCGGCTGCTGGGCTTCGAGGCCGGCGCGGTCGTGGCCGAGTCCCACCAGGTGCCGGTGGCGCAGGACGCCTGGCATTATGGCGCCGGCCTCCTGTCCGGGCGCTCGATCCAGACCATCACCTATCACCGCGCCTACGGGGAGGTGTCGCGAGCCCGCGAGGCCATCCTCGACGCGCAGCCCGAGGGGAACGCCTGATGATCCGCACCGACAACGTCGCCCTGCGCGCCTGCCTGCAGCACGCCATCGGCAGCCGCATCTACATGGCGAGCCCCTTCACGGTGTACCCGACGAAGGAGATGGCCTGGAAGGACGCCTGCAGGGCCGCGGCCGCGCTGCAGGCCTGCACGCCGCTCGCGGTCTACTCGCCGATCGCCGATTCCTACGGGGTCGAGGCGATCGGCGGCGCGAAGCTCACGCACGCCGACTGGATGATCCGCGACAAGGCCATGCTGCTGGCCTGCCAGCTCGTCGTCGTCGTCATGCTGCCGGGGTGGGAGCGGTCCAAGGGCATCGCGCAGGAGATCGTATGGGCCCACGAGGCCCGGCTACCGGTCTACTACGTCCAGCCCGTCGGCCAGCACGACAGCGGCGCCTACGCCATCGGCTCGATGGAAGCCGGGCCGGACGAGGGCTACCCGGCGCTTCCGCTGTTCCACCCGGACCTGATGCGCGAGGTCTGGACGGCGGTGCTGCCCGAGAAGCCCTACGCCGGCGAGACCACCCTGGAGGTCCTGAAGGGCCTCACCGAGATCCACCTCCCGGCCGGGACGAGGGTGCAGCCGGTCGAGCCGTTGCACCTCACCCCGGGCACCATGGTCACCGCCCCGGCCGGCTGGCTGGCCGGCGAGGACATGATCGGGGCGTTCTATGCCAAGTAACGCGAACACCGTGCACCTGGTCGCCGCGGCCCTGTGCGGACTCGGCGACAGCTGCTGCGTCAACACCTTGAAGCCCTGCCCCTACGAGGACGACGCTCGCGCCGCGATCGAGGCCCTGCAGGACGCGGCCCCGGCGCCGCGCGAGAACCCGAAGCGCACCGTCGGCATCCGCAAGCTCCCCCTGGAGCTGATCCCGCGCATCGCACTGGTGCAGGAGGCGGCCGTCCTCGGGCTCGGCGCCGACTGCCCGGCCAAGGCCTACGGACGGCACAACTGGCGCACCGACCCGATCGACGCCGAGACATACGTCGGCGCCATCGAGCGGCACCTGACGCTGTGGACCGCCGGCGAGGACGCGGACGACCAGTCCGGCGTCAGCCACCTCGCCCACATCCGGGCGACCTGCGCGATCCTCCTGGATGCGATCGACGCCGGGACGTTCCTAGACGGCCGGATCCGCAGCCCCGAGACCATCCGGATCCTCAAGGCCTACGACGCGAGCTCGATGCCGGTCGTGAAGGCCGCCTGAAAGAGTGGTAACGCGGATCCGGGATTATGCCCGTTGCTATACCTGACCGCTAAGATGCTTTCAGGCCGCAAGAATTCGGAAAGTATAGCATAGGCTAACCGGAAGGCGCACACGGGCGCACGTGCGCCCGACGTCGGCCTACGGGCAGGGCGGCCGGCCGTCGCGGCGCCGGAACGTCACCCCATCGTGCACCATCGCGCCCGAGGGCAGGACCTCCAGATCGGTCGTGTAGGGCACCCGGTCGCCGCCGTTCGTGACGCACGACGGCGACAGCACCTGGCCGCCTTCCAGGCGCACCCTCCCGCAGTCCAGGGAGTCGATCACCATTCCGCCGTCCTCCTTGATCCGGATCGGCATGACGTTCTCGCCGATCGGGCAATAGAACCCGGGGGCGGGCAGGAGCCAGGTCACATCCTCCGCGAGGGACGGCGTGGCGATGGCGGCGACGGCCGCGGCGAGGAACAGGGTACGCATCACAGCGGGGGTCCTTCGAGTTCGGGGAGGTCGTCGTGGGTGTCCTCGGACGGGGGCGGCGGGGCGGCCTGAGCGGGCCGGAACGCGCCGCGGCGGCCGCTCAGGATCCGGGTGCGCTTGTGCTGCCGGTCCTCTCGGCCGAGGACGTAGAGCCGCCCCGAGCTCTCGGTGATGGCGAACCCGTTGCCCTCGTGGCGGATGGCGCTGGTCGTCAGGAAGGCATCGCCATGGACCGGGTGGCCGTAGACCGTACCCTTTAGGCAAGGCTGGCCCGTCCATGGGTGCCGGGCGGTTTCCCACCGGTCGAGATAGGGGGCCGCGGCGACGGCGGCCACGCCCGGATTCCAGTCGGTCCGGAGGTTCTCCAGGACCTCGCGGAGGCGGGCGCGCCGGAGCGCCATCTCCACCAGTTCGTCGGGGCGGAGGTCGCGTGGTCTCACAGCGTCACTCCGGTCGTGGGGATGGCGGATCGGGGTGTGCCGAGGCGGAGCAGTCCCGTGCCCGTCACCCAGGCCCAGCCGGCTTCGACGTCGAAACCTTGGACGGCGCCGGTCTCCCGGACGCGCCCCTGCTCGTCGGTCCCGACGAGGACGAGGCCGTCACCGCGGCGGCCGGCGCGCTGGAATGCCCAGTCATCCAGCAGCCCGGCGCGCGACACGTGCGCGAGGTCGGAGCTCAGGATCTTGCGGTCGTCAGGTCTGGCCATGTCGGTCCCTCCCGCCCCCAGCCTCTCACCCGGCCCTGCAAGGCACCATGCGCTGCCGTCAGCCTCGAACCAGCAAGCATCCGCTAGGGCGACGGGACGGCCATCCGGATCCCGGAACCCGGGGCGGTCGACCCGGTACCGGATCCGGACCGCATCCGCCGGCCGGGGCAGTCCCGGGACGGGGACGCCCCGGGCCCATGCGTGGACGTCGCGGATCCCGAGGCGCAGGCACCGGAGCCTGGAGGCCTCCGAGGTCCGGAGCGTCACGCCGGCGAGCGCGATCGCCGCGACGTGCCCGACGACGCGGCCCGCGATCCGGATGGACCACGCCCGCCGGGTGAGGTTGCGGTAGACGTCAGCCACGGTGCGTCTCGGCGTGGGCGTCGCACGCCGTCCTGACCCACCCGCTCGCCTGCGTCCGCCCCGGGGCGCCGCAGGTTTCGCACACCGCTCCGGACACCCACTCCGCACCGGCGAGGATCCTGGCGGTGCGGCCGTCGACGCCGCTCGCGTAGAACCGCAGCGTCCCGTACTTCTCCTTGACCTGTTCGTCCTGCCACTCCGCCGGGACCCCGCCTTCCTTGATCCACTCGGCGACAGTGGCCAGAAGCCAGTGCCAGCCGTCGCCGGTCTCCGTGGGGCCGCTGTAGATCTCGGGGTGCGTCTCCATCAGGACGAGGCCGCTCTCGACCGGGACGGGGCGCGGCGCGGCGCCGTAGCGCCAGCGCATCGCGACCATCCGGCTGACGAGCTCCGAGATCGAATCGCGGTCCGGCACGCGCTGTGGGTCGACGCGGGCCCGGCGCAGGCGGGGCACGACGAACCGCACGCGGGGGCCCGCCGGGGTCTGATCGACGCCCTCGACGGCGATCCCGATGGCGCCGTCATCGCCCAGCGCGCCGCGGAGGAACTGCATGGCCTCGTGGGGGATCACGCGCGGCATCGGTCGCTCCATGGGCGGGGGGCTGGCAGGCGGGGGACGGCGCGGAGGAATCCCGCAGCCGAGCGGCCTTCGTTCAGGGCCCGGGTGGGATCCCGGTCCCCGTCGGCGACGAGGCGGGCGAGTGCCCCCAGGTACCCGTGGACGCCGCGGCCGAGGTGGGCGTCGACGCGCTCCATCTCGACGTCGGCCTCCACGTCGGCGCGCAGGGCGCGCAGCTCGGAGAGGACGACGCTCATTGGCGGGGCCCCCCCTCGCGGGCGTCGAGGACGACCTCGATCAGGCGGCGGAGGGCGCGTAGGCTGCCACCCTGAGACCAGTTCTCCTCCAGGGCAGCCCATTCCACGCCGTCGAACGGGGGTGCCCAGACATCGTCCAGGCCGCGGTCGGCCTTCACGTCCTCCAGGATCGACGTCGCCAGCGTGCGCAGGTGCTCCGGACCCGGCTCGTCGACGCGCAGGACAAGACACCTGTCGAGCAGTGCCCGCGGGACGGTGGCGAGGCCGTTGGCCGTGAGGATCCACTGCACGCGGGAGATATTGACGTCGGCGGTCAGATAGATGTCGCGGTACCGCTCCGACGTCTCTGACCCCAGCATATTCACGAGGGCGTCCGCCGCGTTGCCGTTGTGCCGCGACGTGCTCATCTTGTCGGCCTCGTCGACGATCAGGACCGGGTTGGCGATCTTCGTCCTGATCAGATCCCGGACTGGCGCCGAGAAATTTGCGGTGGCCCAGCCCCTCGCTGTTCCGAGAATTGTCATGGCATCCATCGCGGCGGCCATCGAATAGACCGCTGGCTGCAGGTGCAGAACCTCGCCGAGGCGCCGGGCGAACCGGGTCTTGCCCCCGCCCGGAGGTCCCCACAGGAGGACGTGCGGCAGCCGGATCGAGTCCTGCATCGCGAGTGGGCGCAGGAGCCGGTCGATGATGCGCGCGCAGTGCGGGAACTCGGCCAGCAGCTCGGCCCGCACCGCCGCCAGGTCGTCCGGCGGCATCACGAGCGGCAGGCGCTTGCCGACGATCGCCTCGGCTTCCTTGACCGGGTCGTCCCCCTTGGACCCCTTCCTGACGTGGGAGACGTCGCCGACGACCCGTAGGCCCGGTCCCGTCGGCAGCCACCCGTCGAGGTCGAGCCCGCCGTCGACCGGATCGGGGCGGGGCTCCACCTTCTCGGCGGGCCGGCGCACGATTCCGGCGCGGTCCTCGGCGACGGCGGCCGCCTCGATCGCGGCGAACTCCTCGTTCAGCGCGTCGACCGAGCCGATCTCGCCGGCGGCGATCGCCTCGTGCACGACGCCCAGCACGTGGGCGAGGCCCCAGACCGACTTGTCGAGGATGTCGATCTGGATGTGCCTGCTTTCGGGGAGATAGCTCTCGCCATCGTCGATGCAGGGCGAGTCGGCCGTCGCCAGGTAGTCGACCGTGCTCCGTATCAGGCCGTATGTGATGGCGTCGACGAAGCTGTGGTGCGGCCGCTGCATCCAGTAGCGCGTGCACAGGACCGCGCAGCGCGCGCAGGCATGCTCGCAGCCCAGCGCCGCGCCGTAGACGGCCGCCCGCTCGTGAATGTCGCGGATGACGACCAGCGTCTCGGACAGCACCGGCGCGTCGCCGGATTCCGCCTGCTCGACGATGGCGAGGCACTCGGCCTCCAGGGCGCGCAGGGTGCTGATCCGCGGCTTGGCGAGCGCGGCCCTGATGGCCCGCGCCAGGCCCTTCGGCAGCCGGTGCTTGCTCTCCGGCGCGATGAGCGGCCGAAGGACAGCCTCCATGTCCACCAGCGCCGAGCCGTCGACGAACTCGGCGCCGGACAGCAGTTCCACGGTCGTGGGGAGCGGGTTGCCGGGCGTGTGCCAGCGGGGCTGCGTGTAGGCGGACAGGTGCTTCCGCACGGCCTTCACGGCCGAGGCATTCATCTTGGACACGGGGGATACTCACTGGATCGAGGACGCGCAGGGCGCCGAGCGCTGGGCTCAGGCGGCGAGGAAGGCGGCGCGTTTCGATTTCAGGAGCGTGCTCATGGCGAGGACCATGACAGACGAGGAATCCCGGGGCAACGGGCGATCGATGACCTGGTAAAGAAATCCCTGGGCTCTGGGGGCGGCGTTACAAGATGATGACAGATCAGCGGATCGGTCATCACTTTGTAACAGAGAAGGCCCCGGGTTTCCCCGAGGCCTTCCCTTGTCGATCCCGCCCGAACCGGGCGGGGGATTTGCCCGCGGTAGCCGCTGCACTTGCGGTCCAGGGAGTGTCATCCCCGCTCAACCTGGCGGGGGAGGCCGTTTCCCGCGCACTCCGGGATAAGCCGCGTGTCATCCCCGCCGAGGCAGGGAAGGTCGAGACGGGCGGCCATTCGGCTGCCTGAATGTTTCATCCCTGCATGTCTTCTGCAGGGGGCAGGGTCACCTCGTGCACGAGGGGGCCAGCCAGTGTCATCCCCGCGACCAGGGCGGGGGCAGCGCCGTGTTGGCCGCTGCATGACCCGAAGATGCTGCCGCCCGACAGTATTGGGGAGTCCCCGGCCGTCTGTACGTCTCGGATGTCGGTTCGGTGTTGCTTGCGCGCCTCTGTACGAATCCGGAACCGGTGCGACCCTGTGGATGGCCCGCGGCGGCGAGCCGGGATCACTCAGGTCCCGGACGAACAGAGGGGCACGCCTCTTCCTCTCAGTTGCCTGGGAGAGGCCTCAGCACCGGGGGATGCCGGTGAGGGTTCCGACGGCCTCCTCAGTGTCGTCCGGCAGCGACCGCCGCAGTGAAGGCCATGACCGGGGCGCTCCGGTCATGGCCGCTTATTCGAGGCAAGCCTCCATGGAAATCGAACAGGTCGCCGAGATGGCGCGCGCGGTCGCCGGGCTGCCCCAGGCGGAGCGGGACTACTTCGACGGCATGCTGGCCGACGTACGGGCCAAGGACGCCGATGCGTCACGGGTCGCCAAGCTGCGGGCGTTGGGCGACTTCCAGGCTCTGGACTTCATCCTGAAGGATGCCCGTCGCGGTCCGACGATATTCGACCTCGACGTGCTCGCGGTTGCCAGGGGGCTGGTGGATGCCGGCTTCGCGCGTCTGACCGGACCACTGCCGAACCATGCCCGCGAGAACCGCTGGGAGGTCGGGATCCGGAACATCGTCCACCACCTGCACGGTCCCCGGCACGAATTCGAGATCTACGACATCGTCGATGAGGTTCGCGAACTCGCGGAAGGTCGAGGCCGGGACGCCAAGGTGGACCTGCCCGAGGCGATCACCCGGATCCGGGAGGTCGTGACCGAGATCGAGGGCATGGCCCGTCGCGGCCGCCCGATCGAGAACGGGCCCTCGCTCAAGCACTGGCTCCTCCGGGGCCTAGATGCCCTCACCGGTGAGAACCACAGCGGGTTCGCGACCTCGCTGCCCCAGCCGAAGAAGAAGCTGGTGGAGGAGATCGCCAAGGACGTGCCTCGTCCGACTTGGGCGATCCACACCCCATGACCCTCACGGATTCCCAGCGGGACGCCCTGTCCGCCCTGCGCGCGGCCGGCGGCGAGGGGGCGATCGACAGGCATGGTGGCGTCGTCGCGGCCGGCGAGCGCCTGCCGTTCCTGGCGGACACGTGGCTGCGGCTGGTGACCCTCGGCCTGGTGGCCGGGGCCGGCCCGCTGCGGATCCGGCTCACCGCGGCCGGAGAGGTCGCCGTCACCCCGCGGGGCCGCAAGGTCGATCCGCGGCTGCTCAGGACAGACAACACGCCGACGCCGGCGCATCCGGGAGCCGAGTGATGACCATCGAGCCCACCGAGTTCGACATGATCGCCCTGGCGCGCCGGGGCCTGCAGGCGCACCTCGACGAGGCGATCGCCGAGGACGAGTTCGCGTCCCGCTTCGCCATGGTCGACAAGCGCGGCGAGCTGACCGGCGAGTCGATGCTGGCCTACCGCACGGCCGCCGAGGCGATCCGCGTGGCCCGGGACCGCCTCGCCCGCTTCAACCTGCTCTACCCGGAGCGGGCCGCGGCATGAGCCGCCCCGCCACCCCTGCGCCGGCCCGGGCCCGCGAGGCCGTCGCCCCGTACCTGACAGGCGAGCCCGCCGACCCGGCGTTCGCCCGCATGCTCGGGGCCTACGCCCGGTGCAACGGGGGATGCCTCGATCGGGCCGAGGGGAACGCCGAGTGCTGGGATGTCTGCAGGCGCGCGAAGGCCGCCGCGAGGAGGAAGGGATGACCCGGCACGCGAAGCACGTCTGGAGAATGCGCGAGGTCAAGGCCGTCCAGCAGAAGGACAGGTTCGGATGTGCGGTGGCGTGCCTGGCGACAGTCCTGGGGCGCACCTACGATGATGTCAGGGCCGAGATCGGGGATCCGGGCCGAGGCCTCACTGATGGCGCCTGGAGCGAGTTCCTGGCGGCTCAGGGGTACGCGGTCCAGCACCTGTTCCGCGTCCACCAACTCACACAGGCGAAGCGCGACGTCTGGCCCGCGGCCCCGTGGCCCCCCGTGCACCTCTGCCTCGTGGATGCTGGCGGCCCGGGCGGCCATCTTGTCGTCATGCTGAACGACGGCACGGTCTTGGATCCCGCCCGATCCGGAGATCCCGTGACGCTGGCGGCCTACGCCTCGGTCATGGCCATGACGGGTCTGTTCTACGTTTGCCGCTCTCCAGCCCCGGCAACGTCAGGGCCCGTAGAACCACAGGTCGAGGCCGGTCGAGCGGCGGTCGATGCGCTCCGCGGCGTCGTTCGCCCGCTGCATCTCATCCAGGGTCGGCCGGCCGTGGTTGAAGGTGCCGAGGTACATGTCGGCGCCGAGGGCGACGAGGACGCGCTGCAGCCGGCCGAACGGGAGGTCCTCGATCTCGCCGCGCTCCAGGGCGGCGAGCTGTCCCCGCGGGATCCGGGCCTGATCGGCGAGGCGGGCGAGCGGCATCCGCAGGGCGAGCCTGCGGGCGCGGATGGCGGGGCCGAGTTCAGCGAGGTCGATGCGCATGTCGGATAGCTACCACCGTCCCTCGCAAGGGACGCTGTCGCCCGCCCTACTCGCCCGGCTCTCCAAGCGGTTCGCCGGCAACCCCGGGCACGCCGCCTGGCTCGCCCGTCAGGCGGATCGCCAAATCCTGGCTGAGAGCCTCCATGACGGCGCGGGGGATCTCCGGCCCGTCCAGGGTGTCCAGCAGGACGGGGCAGCCGCTCGGGCCGACGGTCAGCTGAACGTTCAGCCGGCCAGGCTCGCGGCGGCTCGGGTTGATGTCGAGGACGTAGCGCATGCCCACGATTCTCGGGCCGTCCCGGCGCCGGCGCAAGGCCTCCCGCGGGGAGGGCACACCGAACTGTCGTTGGACCGCTTCACGCACGAGGACGCCCGGATCCGCCGCGGCGGCGGGCTGCCGGCGTGCGGGTCGTTTTTCAGCTGAGGGAGGGGACGATGAACGTGACCGCATCTTTCGGGTGGCCCCTGCCGAGGCGCGAGCCGCAGCCCGAGCCCGTGCCGAACCGCCCGGACGAGTTCTGGTGGGTCGAGACGTGCGAGGGCGTGCCGCTGGAGCCAGCCTCCATCTCGTTCCAGGGTGACGAGCCGTACGGGATCACGGAGATCGGCTCGGACTATGAGCAGCCGCTGTCCCGGCGGGAGGTTCGCCTCGTCGAGCGGGTCGTCCCGGCCGGGCGCCTCGCCAAGGTGATCCCCATCCTGGAGGACGTCCTCAGCCAGCAGACCGCCCCATTGCCTGACCAGCAGCTTTTCGAGGCGATCGCGTTGCTACAGGCGGAGGCCTGACATGCCGATGTCCGACATCTTCAAGGTCATCCCCCTGAGCGAGGCGATTGAGGCTGCGCCCTACCTGCCTCCCGCCGATCGGTACCTGACCTTCGAGGAGATGGCCGAAGCCCACGCCGCCCTTATGCGGACCGGCGGTCTCATCCGTATCGAGGGGCGGCCACTGGTTGACAAGGTGCCGAACGGGCAAGGAACACTGGTAACGCCGATCCCGTAATATGACCGTTGCTATACCTGACCCATAAACGACTGCAACGGCGCTCGAATTCGGAAAGTATAGCCTAGGGTATACGGAAGGCGCACACGGGAGCACATGGGCGCACGTGCGCCCGACGTCGGCCCGCCGGTCCGCGCCGGGGCGTTCCGTAGATGATGCGGCACGGCCGATACGGTCCCGTCCGCGATACGTTGGAGGTCGCGAAATGCCGCGGCCAGGGATCGACTCCGCGGCGGATTTGTTCTCCATTTGTTCTGATGGACGAATCAATGGAGCGCGCCGTGGACGAGATGGAGCAGGCCTATCTGGAGGCGGCCGACGGCGACGCGCGCGACGCTCTGCGGCGGGCGCTGGGCGACGCCCTGCAGGAACTGGCGACCGTGTCCGGGCAGGTCAGCCGCGGCTACGTGCGGGCATCGAGGCCGGCCGACCTGGCGAGAAAGTTGGGGCGGGAGCGCCGGGACCGGGACGCGGCGCGGGCCGCGGGGCGGTGAGTGCGGAAGGATCGGGCGGCCGATCCTTGTGGATGGCGGCCCCCGGCGCGGTACGCACGGGCCGGCGATTTGCGGTACGTGTGCGGTACGAGGATCGGCGTAGATGTTTGCGACCCGTTGAAATCGCTTCGCTTTTCGGGGCCACGCATGGGTGGCGGAGACGGAGGGATTCGAACCCTCGATACCCATTTCTGGGTATGCTCATTTAGCAAACGAGTGCCTTCAGCCGCTCGGCCACGTCTCCAGCGTCGTCGGCTCTAAGAGGTCGGACCGGGGCGGTCAAGCGAATCTCGGGGCGGAGAGGCCGCGGAGGCCCTTCGGCGCTCGTAGTGTTTCGCGATGCGCAGGTGGCGCGAGATCGCGTAGTTCATCGCGGTGAGGAAGCCGTAGACGCCGCGCATGCAGTGGCGGCGGCCGAGATACGCCTTCAGGAAGTTGCCGGGCAGCTCGACGAACACTCGCCAGGTCGGGATCGCGACGCCGCGCGCCTCGAGGTCGTCGGCCTGCTGGTCGGAATAGCGGTTGAGCTTGTCGAGCTGGTCGCCGAGCGAGCGCACCGAGAAATGGTGGATCACCCCCTTCAGCCGCCCGGGCTCGACGCCGGGCTCGAGCGCCACGCGGTCGTGGACGGGGGAGGGCGAATAGCGCCCGCGGTCCTTCCGGTAGAGCCGCACCGGCGTCAGCGCGTAGGCCCAGCGGTGGGGGCGGCTCTCGCCGGGGAAGACCTCGGCGATGGCGATGCGCCAGGCGGCCTTGCCGGGCTCGCCCTCGGCGAACAGGGCGCGGATGTCACTCGCGAGGTCGGGGGGCACCACCTCGTCGGCGTCGAGGTTCAGGAGCCAGTCGTGGCGGCACCGGTCCTCGGCGAAGCGCTTCTGCGGGCCGTAGCCCGGCCAGTCGTTGTGGATCACCCGGGCGCCGAGCGAGGCGGCCAGCGCCTGAGTCCCGTCGGTCGAGCCGGAATCGACCACGACGAGGTCGTCGGTGAGGTCTCGCACCGCGCGGATCGTCGCGCCGATGCGGTCCGCCTCGTTGCGGGCGATGATGAAGACGGAGATCGGCAGGGCGATCGTGCCGTTCGGCGGGTTCGCGGTCACGTGCTACGAGCTCCGGCCGCGGCGGCGAGCCGCTTGCGCTGCACCTTGCCGTTGGCGGTGCGGGGGAGGGCGTCGAGGAAGCGGATCTCGCGCGGGCGCTTGTAGGCGGCCAGCCGCTCGGCACACCACGCGATCAGCGCGTCGGCATCCGGCTCCGCGCCCGGCTGCAGCACAACGAAGCCGCAGATCACCGACACGTCGGCCCGCACCGGCAACTCGGCGACACCGGCCTCGGCGACGCTCGGATGGGCGATCAGCGCGCCCTCGACCTCGTTGGGCGAGACGCGGTAGCCCATCGCATTCATCAGGTCGTCGTTGCGGCCCTCGAACCAGAGGTAGCCCTCCGCATCGAGGCAGGCGAGGTCGCCCCCGGCGAACCAGTCGCCGCGCATCACCTGCGCCTCCTCGTCGGGGCGGTTCCAGTAGCCGAGCATCAGGCCAGGCTCCGAGCGGTGGACGGCGAGGAGGCCGGTCTCGCCGGGCGGCAGCGGCTCGGGCGGTCCGGCGACGGGGAGGATCGCCACGTGACGGCCCGGCTGCGGCTTGCCGGGCGAGCCGCGGCGCTGCGGGATCGTCGGCCCGGTCGAGACGTAGGTCGAGATCTCGCTCATGCCCAGCGCCTCGTAGAGCGGCTTTCCCGTGGCTTGGGTCCAGGCGTCGAGCACGTCCCCGGGGAGCGCCTCGCCCGCGGTGCAGCCGTGGCGCAGGCTCGACAGGTCGAAGGCGGCCGGGTCGCCGTATTTGAGGATCTGGCGGTAGAGGCTCGGGACGGCGGCGAAGATCGTGGCGCGATGGCGCGCGATCAGCCGCGGCCAGACGACCGGGTCGCGCGGGCCGTTGTAGAGCACCGCCGTCGCCCCGACCGACCACGGATCGGTGATGCCGACGCCGAGCGTATAGGTCCAGTTCATCGTGCCGGCATGCAGCATCGTGTCGGCTTCCGACAGTCCGAGCCAGTGGTCGAGCATCGGGCGCCGCCCGTAGATCGTGCGGTGGGCGTGCAGCACGCCCTTCGGCCGGCTCGTGGTGCCGGAGGTGTAGACCAGGGTCGCCGGGTCGTCGGCGGCCGTGTCGGCGTAGTCGGGGATCGGGTCTCCGGCCTTCATCGCGGCGATCGCGGCGCCGTCGAGGAGGATGCGGTCGCCGAGGTCGGCCGGCTCGATCACGCAGCCTCCGCCGACGGCGACCGCGGCCGCGCCGGAATTCTCCATGAGGAACGCCGCCTCGGCCGGCGTCAGCTGCGGCGAGGAGGGCAGGGCGACGAGCCCGGCGGCGAGCGCAGCGAAGTAGACGAGGACGTAGTCGGCCTCGTTGCCCATCCGGATCATCACCCGGTCGCCGCGGCGCAGCCCACGGGCGAGGAGCCCGGCCGCGATTCCGCGCACGGCCCGGTCGGCCTCGGCGAAGGTCAGGCTCTCGACCGCGTCGTCCGCGCCGACCAGGATCAGCGCAGTCTTCTCCGACCGCGCCTCGGCGTTCACCCCGAGGCAGTAGCGCGTCGCGTTGAAGCGGGGCGGGGGATGGCGGTCGGCGGACACCATGGTGTGGCTCCCGGATGTTGGCTCATCGCGGGATGTCCACCGAACGTGCCGCCGTCAACCTGCGGTGTCGATCATGCCCGGCGCGGGGCCCGTCCGTCCTGCTCCTCGAAACCCTTCAGCACCTTGTCCAGCGTCAGCGGGTAGTCGCGGATGCGGATGCCGGTGGCGTTGTAGACGGCGTTGGCCAGAGCCGCGCCGGCGCCGCAGATGCCCAGCTCGCCGAGGCCCTTGCTCTTGAGCGGGTTGGCCTTGTCGTCGACCTCGGGGAGGAACACCGCATCCATCGCCGGAATGTCGGCGTGCACCGGGACATGGTACTCGGCGAGGTCGTGGTTGACGTAGGTGGCGGTGCGTTCGTCGATCACCGCATCCTCCATCAATGCTGCGCCGACGCCGAAGGTCATCCCGCCGATCGCCTGGCTTCGGGCGGTCTTCGCATTGAGGATGCGCCCACCGGTGAAGACGCCGAGCATCCGGCGGAGCCGGATCTCGCCGGTGTCGCGATCGACGCCGACCTCGGCGAAGTGCGCGCCGAACGAGTAGTGCGAGTACTTCTCCTTCAAGGCGCCCGGCTTGATCTCGCCCTCCGCCGAGACGCCGTCGGCGCCGGCGAGGTCCACCAGCGCCTCCGAGCGGTTGCCGGAGGTGACGCGCCCGTCGGCGAAGACGACGCCATCCGGGTGCAGGTCGGTCGCCGCCACGAGCTTGTCGCGCAAAGCCGCGCAGGCGACGTAGAGCGCTGAGCCGGCCGAGCCCGCCCCGAACGATCCGCCGGAGCCGGAGGCCGCCGGGTAGGCGGTGTCGCCGATCTCGACGCGGATGCGCTCGATTGGTAGGCCCATCATCTCCCCGGCGATCTGAGCGAGGATGGTGTAGGTGCCCGTCCCGATGTCGGTCATCGCCATCCGCACGGTGAGGTATCCGTCGGCACCGAGCTTCACCGAAGCCGAAGAGGGCATCAGCGGGTTGAGGCGGGCCGCCGCCGACATGCCCATGCCGACCATCCAGTTGCCGTCATGCGTCGTGCCGGCGGGCTTACGCCGGTCCCAGCCGAAGAGCTTGGCCCCTTCCCGCATGCACGGTACGAGCTGGCGCACCGTGAACGGCACCTGCTTCTCGGGGTCCTGCGTCGGCTCGTTGCGGACGCGCAACTCGATCGGATCGAGGCCGATCTGCTCGGCCAGCTCGTCCATGGCGCACTCGAAGGCCAACATGCCGACGGCCTCGCCGGGCGCGCGCATCGACGAGGCGATCGGTAGGTCGAGCTTGGCCAGGCGGTGGCGGGTGATGCGGTTCGGCGCGGCGTAGAGCGAGCGCGTGACGTTGGCCGAGGTTTCGTAGAACTCGTCGCCCTGCGCGGTGTCGGACCACGATTCGTGCGACAGAGCCGTCAGCTTGCCATCGCGATCCGAGGCCAGCCGAATGCGCTGGATCGTGTCGGTGCGGTGGGTCGCGACGTGGAATTCCTGCTGCCGGGTCAGCGCGACCTTCACCGGGCGCCCGGTCGCCTTGGAGGCCAGCGCCGCCAGCGTCGCCTCCGGCATCGGCTGGAGCTTCGAACCGAAGCCGCCGCCGATGTAGTGGCTCACCAGCCGGACGTTCTCGACCGGCAGCTTCAGCACCGAGGCCAACGACTTCTGCCCTCGGTTGAGCATCTGGTTCGCCGTATAGAGCACGACCTTGTCGCCCTCCCAGGAGGCGATGGTGGCATGCGGCTCCATCTGGGCGTGGATCTGCGTCGGGGTGGTGTACTCGACATCGAGCTTGACCGGGGCGGACGCGAACGCGCCGTCGAAGTCGCCGAGCTTCGAGTCCGGGTCGGTCTGGACCTTCTTCGGCTCGATCGCCTGCGGCAGGGCCGCCCGAAGCGATGCCTTGGGCGTCCGGACGTCGTAGGCGACCTTGACGAGCTTGGCCGCGGCACGGGCCTGCTCGAAGGTCTCGGCGACGACGAAGGCCACCGGCTGGTCGAAGAACGCGACATTCGTCCCGGTGAGCTGGGGCCAGACCTGCTCCTTCTTCTCGCCCTGCGCGGGCACGTTCTCGTGGGTCATCACATGGATGACGCCCGGCGCCTTCACGGCTGCGGCCGTGTCGATCGAGCGGATCGTGCCGGCGGCGATCGTCGCGCCGACGATGAAGCCATAGGCCGGGTTCTTCACCTCGCGGGTCTCGTAGGCGTAGGGCGCGCGCCCCATCACCTTGAGGCGGCCGTCGATGCGGTCGATCGGCCGCCCGACGAGGCCGTCGGCCTTGTCGTCGAGCGGCGTCTTGCCGACCGGCTGGTTCATCTCCATGGCGTTCATCCTGGAAGCTTGGGACGGTCAGGTCCGGGTGGCGTCGGTCACCACCGCGCGGAGCGTCCGCCGGGTCAGCGGGATCTTGAAGTCGTTGGTGCCGTAGCCGCGGGCGCCGGCGAGCACCGCGTCGGCGGCGTCGTCCGCGCTGCCGCCCTTCGCGAGCGTGGCCTCGGCCGCCTCGACCCGCCACGGCTTGTGCGCGAGCCCGCCGAACGCCATCCGCGCCTGGGTGATCTTGCCGTCCGCCTTCCCGATCACCGCGGCGATCGAGACGGTAGCGAAGGCGTAGGAGGCGCGGTCGCGGACCTTGCGGTAGACGTGCAGGCCCTCGACCGGCTTCGGCAGCGTCACCGCGGTGATGATCTCGCCGGGTTGCAGAGCGGTCTCGATCTGCGGGGTGTCGCCCGGCAGGCGGTGGAACTGCGCCATCGGGATCGTGCGGGTCGCGCCGTTCGGCGACAGGGTCTCGACGCCGGCATCGAGGACGCGCATCGCGACGTTCATGTCGGACGGGTTGGTGGCGATGCAGGCGTCGCTGGTGTCGAGCACCGCCATGATGCGGTTGAACCCGCCGATCGCTGAGCAGCCCGAGCCGGGCTCGCGTTTGTTGCAGGGTTTCGACGTGTCGTAGAAGTAGTAGCATCGGGTGCGCTGAAGCAGGTTTCCAGCGGTGGTCGCCTTATTGCGCAGCTGCCCTGAGGCGCCCGCGAGCAGGGCCTTGGCCAGCACCGCGTAATCCTTGCGCACCCGAGGGTCGGCGGCGAGGTCCGAGTTGCGCACAAGTGCGCCGATGCGCAGGCCGCCGTCGGCGGTGGCTTCCACCTTGTCGAGCGGTAGGCGGTTGATGTCGATCAAGGTCGTCGGCGTCTCGACCTGCAGCTTCATCAGGTCGAGCAGGTTGGTGCCGCCGGCGATGAACTTGGCGTTCGGCCGCTCGGCCGCGAGGCGGGCGGCGTCGCGCACGGTGGCGGGGCGCTCGTAGGTGAAGGCTTTCATCGCGCGCGCCCTTTAGAGTTCGGTGCCGGCGGAGGAATCCGCCACTTCGCGGATCGCGGCGACGATGTTCGGGTAGGCGCTGCAGCGACAGAGGTTGCCGCTCATCCGCTCGCGGATCTCGGCATCGGTGAAGTCGGCCTTGCCGACGAGGTCCTCGGTGACGTGGCTCGGCCAGCCGGCCTTGGCCTCCGACAGCATGCCGACACTGGAGCAGATCTGGCCCGGCGTGCAGTATCCGCACTGGAAGCCGTCATGGTGGAGGAAGGCGGCCTGAAGCGGGTGAAGCTGCTCTTCGGTGCCGAGGCCCTCGATGGTGGTGATCGCGTCGCCCTCGTGCATCGCGGCCAGCGTCAGGCAGGAATTGATCCGGCGCCCGTCGATCAGAACCGTGCAGGCGCCGCACTGGCCGTGGTCGCAACCCTTCTTCGAGCCGTTGAGGTCGAGATGCTCGCGCAACGCGTCGAGGAGCGTCGTGCGGGTGTCGAGGGTGAGGTCGTGCGCCGTGCCGTTCACGGTCAGGCGGACCGGCAGCATCTGCGGGGCCGGGTCGCCGGGCTCCGTGGCGAAGGCAGGCCTTGCCGAAACGCCGAAGCCCGTGGCCGCCGCGGCGGCCGCACAGCTTTCCACCAGCGTCCGCCGGGTCAGCGCGAAGGCGCCGTCTCGTGTCTTGTCCGTCATGCTCGCTGTCCCGTGCGGCCGGCATGCCGGGCGCTGTGGTGCGGGCGAAGGGCGTGCCCGCAGGGCGGTGTCGCAACGGGAACGCCAGACGGATTGATTCGATCCGTTCCAAACTGCGCCGTATCGGCGCAACTGGATGAAGAATGCGATCGGCAGAAAGCAACCGGGCGTCGCGCAGGCGGCGTCGTGGAGGCTCGCAGGCGCGCCGCCGCTTCGGTCAGGCTCCGACGCCGACGGCGCTTTCGCCGATCGCCGACAGGGTGAGGTGGTCCGCCCCGACCTCGGCGCCGGTGTAGCCGAGCATGTGGGCGAGCTGGTCGCGGGCGCGCCAGACCCGGCTCTTCACCGTGCCGATCCGGCATTTGAGGATCGCGGCCGCCTCCTCGTAGGACACGTTCTCGACCGCCACCAGGATCAGCGCCTCGCGCATCGGCGGCGACAGCCGCCCGAGCGCGGCCTGCACGTCCTGCAGGTCGAGATGGCCGCCCTGCTCGGGCAGGCTCGTCAGGCGTGCGGCGTGGTCGCCGTCGCTGTCGGCGACCTCGCGGGCGTGCTTGCGGTGCACGCTGTAGAAAGCGTTCCGCATGATCGTGAACAGCCACGCACCGAGGTTGGTGCCGACCTTGAAGCTGCCGCGGCTGCGCCAGGCGCGCAGCATCGTGTCCTGCACCAGGTCGTCGGCTGCCGACGGGTTGCGCGTCAGCGAGATGGCGAAGCTGTGCAGGCTGGTCGCCGCTTCGAGGAGGCCGGCGCGGAACGCCGCGTCGTCGCGCCCCTTCGCGTCGGCGAGCAGGGCCTCGAGCCGCGCCAGCAGGTCGCCGAGATGCGGCGGCGGCGGGGCCTGCATCGAGGCGGCATAGGTGGTTCTTAGATGCTCACCCAGGTGGATGCGGATAGCATCGGACAGTTTCGGCGCCTCGACGGACAGGGATTCCGAGGTGCCGTTACAGTCTTCCGTGGTGATGAGCATCGTGCCCCGCGCAGCTGGAGTTCCGATGGCGCCTCGGCACCCAATCGGGATTTCGCGCAATCGTTCGGGCACCGCAGCAACATAGGTTATCTTCGAGCGATTTCGGCCTGCGGCGATCTGGGTCGGCGCCGACGCGGCTCGTGTGGACGGGCGGCGTGTCGCGACGCATGCGGGCGGGTGCGTCGCAAAACCGTTATGCTCAGTCTCAGCATATCTAGACAGGGCGATGCGGCGCGCCTAACTTAGGCGGCACAATGCTCAAACTGAGCATAATGGAGGGCGCCATGGCGTCGACCGCGTTTCCTGTCTCCGCCCCCCGCGCCGTCCCCGCCGGGATGCCGCTGCCCGACATCTACGCCCGCGTCAGCCGGCACATCCCGGCGATCGAGTGGCCGGCCCTCGTGCCCGACATCGAGGCGATCCTCCGCCTCAAGCGCGAGCGCAACGCCGTGATCCTGGCGCACAACTACCAGGCGCCGGAAATCTTCCACACGGTGGCCGACATCGTCGGCGACAGCCTGGCGCTCGCCCGCGAGGCGGTGACGGTGAAGGCCGACGTGATCGTGCTCGCCGGCGTGCACTTCATGGCCGAGACCGCCAAGCTCCTCAATCCGGGCAAGACCGTGCTGATCCCGGACCTCGCCGCCGGCTGCTCGCTCGCCGACTCGATCACCGCCGCGGACGTGCGCGGCCTGCGCGCGAAGTACCCCGGCGTGCCGATCGTGACCTACGTCAACACCTCGGCCGCGGTGAAGGCCGAGTCCGACCTGTGCTGCACCTCTGGCAACGCGGTGGAGGTGATCCGCTCGCTCGGCGTGAAGCGCGTGCTGATGATCCCGGACGAGTTCCTGGCGCAGAACGTCCAGGCGGTGCTGCCCGAGATCGAGATCCTGACCTGGGCCGGCCACTGCGAGGTGCACGAGCGCTTCACGCCCGCCGACATCCGCGACGTGCGCGAGAGCTATCCCGGCGTCACCGTCATCGCTCACCCCGAATGCCCGCCGGACGTGGTGGCCGAATCCGACTTCTCGGGCTCGACCGCGATGATGATGAACTTCGTCCTGGAGAAGCGCCCGGCCCAGGTCGTGCTCGTCACCGAGTGTTCGATGGCCGACAACATCGCCGCCGCCAACCCGGACATCGAGTTCATCAAGCCCTGCAACATGTGCCCGCACATGAAGCGCATGAGCCTGTCGAACATCCGGCACGCCCTGGAGACCATGACCCACGAGGTCGTCGTCGATCCCGCGCTGGCCGACCGGGCGCGGGCCGCCGTGGAGCGCATGCTCGCGGTGGGTGCGCGATGAACGCGTTCTCGCGCAACCCCGCCGACCGCGTCGTCGTCGTCGGCGCCGGCGTCGCCGGCTTGAGCGTCGCCCTGCGGCTCGCGCCGCGACCGGTGACGCTCGTCAGCGCCGCGCCGCTCGGGCTCGGCACCGCCACCGGCTGGGCCCAGGGCGGCATCGCCGCCGCGATCGGCGCCGACGACGCGCCGTCGCTTCATGCCGCCGACACCGAGGCCGCCGGCGCAGGCCTCACCGATCCCGCGGTCGCCCTGCGGGTCGCCGCGGAAGGCCCGCGGCTGATCGACTGGCTGGTCTCCCTCGGCGCGCCGTTCGACCGCGACGCCGCCGGCGCGCTGGCCCTCGGCCTGGAGGCGGCCCACGGCCGCCGCC